>JBJSYX010000135.1:0-2150 GCA_046090005.1 Methylomonas sp.
TTTTTTGCTGATCACGCCACTCCCTCGTCAATTCGCCCGAAGTAGCCGCAGCCAGCACCGATTGGCGGAAGCGTTTGAGCAAAGTGGGGATTTTTTCCAGCCGCGCCTGCGCCACATCGACTTTGGCAAGTAGGCTATCGAGTTTATTGGCGATGCGGATTTGTTCGTTTAGAGGTGGAAGCCGTACTTCATGACTTTCAAATTTTCCTTTAGTGACGTGCACCATACCCATGCCGTGACTCTTTTTATAAAGCTCATCAATTGAGTTAGTTACGGCGTAATATAGGTAATGAGTTTTTAAAATTTCAGTGTAAGGTTCAACTTTGAAAATATGCTGATTCAGCCAAGCATCACCTCCTTTCCAAATATAAGCACCCAAGCTAGCCGACCAAGAAATTAATAAGTCACCGCTTTTCACTTTATACCTTTCCTCATGTATTTCATCAGAACGGTTAAAAGATGCTTGTGGATTATTTAAGTTTTGAATACGAATAATTGGAAGGCCTTGCTCTTTCCAATGCAATTTATTAAAAGCCTTTCCATTAATATATGTCGCTAATTGACCTAACGAAACGTCAACCCAACCTAAAGGTAATCCGGCACTCACAGAATTATCTCCTGAGCTTCTTCCGCCGCCCCCAACTCCACCAAGATCGCCTGCAATTCCTGCATCGCGCCCGCCATTTCTTCCAACGCTTCGGTAATCAAAGCATCCGGCTCTGGCAGGTTGGCGCTGTCTTCAGCGCTATCATCCCGTATCCAAGCTAAATCCAGCGAGTCGTCTTTTTGGCGAATTTGTTCACGGCTAAAGCAACGTAAGCGGCAGTTGTCTGGATTACCGCCGGCGTTGGTGTGGTGGTCGATAAAGGCTTGCCGAGCGATTTCATCCACTTGGGTCAGATCGTAGCCAACGGCCTCGTAGAATGGTTGTAAGTGCTCGGCGGTGAACGGGGTGCGTTTGCCGAATTGCGGCATGTTAGCGCGGAGGTCGTAAACCCAGACATTTTGGGTATTGGCTTGGTCTTGATTGATGTTTTGCGGTTTGCTGAAAAACAGCACGTTGGTTTTGACACCGGCGGCGTAAAAAATCCCGGTCGGCAGACGCAGGATGGTGTGCAGATTGCATTTTTCCATCAAGTCCTGACGAATGATTTTGCCGGTGCTGCCTTCAAACAAAACGTTGTCCGGCAACACCACAGCGGCGCGGCCACCGGCTTTGAGCAGGCGTAAATACATCAAATGCAAAAATGCCAGTTGTTTGTTGCTGGTGTAGTGAATCAGGTCGTCACGAGTCGGCACCCCGCCGCCTTGTTTGGTGCCAAATGGCGGGTTAGCCAAAATCAAGCTGGCGGCAGGTAGTTGTTTGCCTTCGTTGCTGAGGGTGTCGCCAAACTGGATACCGGCGTTGTGATCGTCAATCGCTAGATCGTGTAGCATCAAGTTCATCATCGCCAGACGACGGGTATCCGGCACCAGTTCCATGCCGTAAAAGGTTTTGTGCTGGTATTTGTCGTAGGCGGTTTCGTTGAGGGTGTTGATGTCGTGGTGATGCCTAATGTAATGGTGGGCGCTGATTAAAAAGCCGCCGGTGCCAGCGGTAGGGTCAACGATGATGTCGTCCAGCGTCGGTTTCATTAGCTCAACCATGGCGTTAATCAACACCCGTGGCGTGAAGTATTGTCCGGCGCCAGATTTTTTCTCGGTGGCGTTGATTTCCAGCAACCCTTCGTACATATCGCCCAAGCCTTCGGCTTTGGCGCTGTACCAGTCGAGTTTGTCGATTTCAGTGACCAGTTTGTTGAGCGTGGCGGGTTTACGAATCACCGTGCTGGCATTGTTGAAAATTGCTTGGGTAATCAGTGAGCCGTGCGAACCTAAATCGACCAGCATTTTTTTGTAGGCTTCCAGACGAGTTGCAGCGTTGATCGCTTCCAGATCCGTCCAACGGCAGCCAGCGGGAATCAGCTCATCTTGTCCGGTTTCTTCCGCCATTTTCAGAAACACCAGAAAAGTCAGTTCGTTAATGTATTCGTGGTAGGTCACGCCGTCATCGCGTAATAAATTACACAGATTCCACAATTTAGCGACAAGGTCTTGGGTGCTCATGAGTTTTGGGGGTTGGGTTGCAATTAGTAGGGTGGATAAAGGAA
>JBJSYX010000136.1:0-14180 GCA_046090005.1 Methylomonas sp.
GGTTTAGGTTACTTAGGTACTCAACCTGCCACACCAGTAGCTACTAACATTGCGCGGATTTTCACAGCCGTCTACTTTGGCTTCTTCTTATTGATGCCGTTATACACTCGCTGGGAAAAAACCAAACAACTTCCAGAACGCTTAACTGAGCAACGTACCCTTGAAGATCGCATTCCTGATGCTATCGCTTTATTCGACGAAGTCACTATCGCTGAACAATCGACTAATGCAGCAGGTGCAACCGTTACTCAAAGAAGGCCGAATCCGGCAGGCATCAAAGCTGTGCTGTTTCGATTTGCTAAAAACTTAAAAGAAAGCCTTGATTAAGCCATGAAAACAATAATAACTACTCTTTTGTTGTTGCTGTCTCTGAGCGCACATGCCAGCGGTGGTGACGTTAAACTGGAATCAGCCGATATTGATTTATCGGATACTGCTTCTTTGGAGCGTGGCGCGAAACATTACGTCACTTACTGTTTAGGTTGCCATGCGGCTAAACACATTCGTTATAAACGTATCGCTTTAGATTTACATTTAGACGAAAGTGAAATCCTGAAAAATGTAGCGCCACAAGGTGCCGGTATTTACGACCAAATGCATTCAGCCATGAACGGTCATGACGCTGAAAAATGGTTTGGCACTACACCGCCAGACTTGTCGTTAATTGCCCGCTCTCGCGGTGCAGATTGGTTGTATAGCTATTTGAAAGGTTTTTATGCTGATAAAAGCAAGCCAACTGGTGTCAATAACCTAGTCTTTAAAGATGTCGCGATGCCTAACGTGTTCTGGCAACAACAAGGCACCCAAACCGCTGTGATCAAAAACATTGATGGTCACGATGTGGTTGCTGAATTGAAGCTTGAACAACCCGGCCAAATGTCACCTAAAGAGTTCGACCGCATGGTCAACGATTTAGTGAACTTCTTGGTCTACGTTGGCGAGCCGGTTCAACTTGAAAGACAATCAATGGGCAAATACGTTTTATTCTTCTTATTGATGATTATTGCGTTAGCTTATTTATTGAAAAAAGAATATTGGAAAGACGTTCACTAAGTCTTTTTAAGCGGAACGCCACTCGGCGTTCCGCAATCTTTCTGCCTCACTTTACCCCCAGCCCTAGCCGCCCAAATCCACAATCAACCGTGTTACAATTTGCCCCGTTCCAAACCCCGTTAATTAAAGAGGTTATTCTTCGTGGCAAACATCACTAGCCGAAAATCGGCAATGACTCTTTTTACATCGTCAACCTGCATTTTGAGCCATTGCGCTCGTTTAGTTGTCCATGAAAAAGCAGTTCCTGCTGATATTGAGTTTTTTGACTTAAACAATCCGCCCGAAGATTTACTCGAACTTAATCCGAATGGCAATTCACCTACTTTCGTTGAGCGAGACTTAGTGCTATACGATGCTCGCATTATCATGGAATACCTTGATGAGCGCTTCCCACATCCTGCCTTGCATCAAATGGACCCCGTATCCCGCGCTAATGCCAGAATGCTAATCAAACGCATAGACCAAGACTGGTATGCTTTACTCGATGAAATTCGAAGCTTAGGTGACAAAAAAAACAGCAAACAAAAGAAAATGCTCAAAGAAAGCTTGCTTGCAGCAGCCCCAGTCTTTGAAGCAACACCCTATTTCATGAGTGATGAATACTCCATGATAGATTGTGTGATGGCGCCATTTCTATGGCGATTACCTAGCATTGGCATCGACATTACTAGCTTAGGTAAAGGTATCACCGCTTATTCCAACCGCTTATTCACTCGAAAAGCTTTCCAAGATAGCTTAACGACCGATGAAAAAAACATGATGCCAACAGCCAAATGACACCATTAAAACCCTATCTACTCCGCTCCATTTACGAATGGATAGTCGATAACGACATGACTCCCCATTTGCTAGTTAATGCAGAGCATCCAAACGTTAGCTTGCCGACCGATTTCGTTGAAGATGGACGGATTGTCTTAAATATTCGTCCTTCTGCAGTTCAAGGTTTGTTATTGGGCAACCAAGAAATTCAATTTGACGCTCGCTTTGCTGGCAAATCGATGCGTATCAAAGTCCCTTGCAAAGCCGTATTAGCAATTTATACCAAAGAAAATGGCCGAGGCATGTTCTTCGATCCCGAGGAAATTGAAGAAGAGGATGAAACACCACCTCCACCACCGCAAAGACCACAATTACGCATCGTAAAATAATAGCCATGTACAGCGAAGCTGAAATTATCACGCGTCTCAGCGATGAGCTACCCCATTGGTATTATGAAAATGGCTGGATTCGTCGCAAAATCAAAACCAGCGGCTGGAAAGCGACATTAATGGTGGTCAATACCATTGGGCATTTGGCTGAAAAAGCTTGGCACCATCCTGATTTAACTGTTTCCTATGCGTTTGTGATTGTCAAATTAGTCACTCACGCTGAAAAAGGTATTACTGACAAAGACTTTGCCTTAGCTAAAAAAATTGAAGAGGTCGTGATGTGGGATGCAGCAGAAAACTCCTCTGGTATTCTGGAAGGCACTCCCGACGATCCCCGTTTTAAATACATAAAAAAAGATTGAGGACAGCAGCATGACTGAAATCACAGAGATACCGAGCCCGTTTTGCGGCATCGGTAGCGATGACTTAAGCATACAAGTAAACGGTGTAGAGCTTAAAGTCACCGCTAATGGTTGCGCGGTAAACACACCTGCTTTTGAACAAGCCATTACCGATACCCAACCCAGTATCGATGGTCAACCAGCCAGTTTAGCGGAAGCCGTTGCCAAAGCCGCGCAAATCCTAGGCGACACTCAGCAACCAGTGATTGCTGGCTGTGCAACCGACGTCAACGGTATGAGGGCATTATTAGCAGTGGCGGATAAAACTGGCGCAGTAGTCGATAACCTCAACTTTAATGTTGCGCGTCGTAATTTACTGGCTTTGCAAGATAGCGGCTGGATGAATACTACTTTGGCCGAACTCAAAAATCGCTGTGACGTGTTATTAATCGTTGGCACCGATTTAGAAGCCTTTGCACCACGTTTTTTCGAGCGTTACTTGTGGAATCCGGAATCAATGCATTTGGCAGACACCAATAACCGCCAAATCATCTACCTAGGCAAAGCACCATCGGCCAATGCTTCAACCTCACCTGCCGGTCAAAAAGCTGAAGTAATTACTTGTGCTGATGCCGATTTACCAGAAGTCACCGCCGTGTTATCAGCACTGTTGCGTGGTAAAACCTTACAAGCCACGTCAGTTGCAGGCATTGAAATATCGGCATTACAAACCATTGTTGACCAACTCAAAGCAGCCCAATACGGCGTCATTTTGTGGGGTGCAGGTGCTTTAGGTTTCGAGCAAGCCGAGCTGACCATACAAACCTTATGTAGCATTGTTAAAGACATCAACTTGCAAGGCACCCGTTGCTCTGGTTTCCCATTGGGCGGCAAAGAAGGCGACCAAACCGCCAACCAAGTGTGCGGCTGGACCACCGGCTATCCGGCTCGCGTCAACTTCGCTCGCGGTTATCCAGAATACGACCCCTATTTATACGACACCCAAACCATGCTCAACAACGGCGAAGCCGATGCCTTAGTTTGGGTCAATGCCTTTAACGCTAATGCCTTACCACCAACAAGCGATTTACCGACGATTGTGATTGGTCGCTCAGGTATGAGTTTTGCCAAACAACCGGATGTGTTCATCCCAGTTGGCACACCAGGTATAGATCATGCTGGCCACGCTTATCGCTTAGATAACGTCGTCGCGATTAGACTAAAAAAATTACGAGACGCCGGCCTGCCAAGCACAGCCGAAGTTCTTACCGCCATTGAACAAGCACTATAGGATCTCGACATGCTGACAAAACTTACAGGTGGACGCGTTTACGATCCGGCCAGCGGCATCGACGGTCAAATTCAAGACATTTACGTCCAAGACGGCAAAATCATCGACCCACCAACCGATGGTCGCCCAGTTGAGCAAGAATATGATTTACGCGGCAAAGTGGTCATGTCGGGCGCGATTGACATGCATACCCATATCGGCGGCGGTAAAGGCAACATTGCCCGAACCTTGTTACCAGAAGATCACCGCTTAGATCCGGTACATCGGACCCCAATCACCCGCTCTGGTAATGGCCACGCCATGCCAAGCACCTTCGTGGCCGGTTATCGCTATGCGGAAATGGGCTATACCGCCTGTTTCGAGCCAGCGGTATTACCGATCAACGCTCGCCAAGCGCACATGGAAATGGGCGACACCCCTATCGTCGATAAAGGCGGTTATGTAATGCTGGGTAGCGATGATTTCTTGTTGCGAATGATGACCGCCAATAAAGACCAAAAAGCCATCAATGACTATGTGGCTTGGACTTTAAATGCCTCAAAAGGCATCGGTATCAAAGTGGTTAACGCTGGCGGCATCAATGCTTTCAAATTTAACCAACGCAAACTGGATTTAGACGAGAAAAACAGCCATTACGACGTAACCCCAAGGCAAATTCTACAAACACTGGCGACAGCAGTTAAAGAATTAGGCGTTACCCACCCGCTTCATGTTCATGGCTGTAACTTAGGTGTCCCAGGCAATTTGGAAACCACCCTCAATACCATCGAAGGTATCGACGGCTTGCCAATGCACTTAACCCATATTCAATTCCATAGCTACGGCACCGAAGGTGATTTCAAATTCTCCTCTGGCGCGGCACAAATTGCTGAAGCGATTAACAAAAACCCCAACATCACCGCCGATGTCGGGCAGATTTTGTTCGGTCAAACTGTGACTGCATCAGGCGATAATATGCGCCAGCACGCGAACCACCGTTTCGCCAGCCCTAATAAATGGGTCTGCATGGACATCGAATGCGATGCCGGCTGCGGGGTTGTGCCATTCAAATACAAAGATCAAAACTTCGTCAATGCTTTGCAATGGGCGATTGGTCTGGAAATTTTCCTATTGGTCGAAGATCCTTGGCGTATCTTCCTGACTACCGACCACCCCAACGGCGCACCGTTCACCAGCTATCCGCATTTGATTCGCTTGCTGATGGACAAGAGCTTCCGTAACGACATGCTGGCGACGATTCACCCAGAAGCACAAAAGATGACCACTTTGGCATCGATTGACCGTGAATACACTTTAAACGAAATCGCTATCATGACCCGCGCTGGCGCAGCTCGGATTATCGGCTTAAAAGACCGTGGCGCATTAAGTGCTGGCAACCATGCCGACATCACCGTTTACACTGAAAACGCCGACCGCCAAACTATGTTCAGCAAGCCTGATTATGTGTTTAAAGACGGCACCTTGGTGGTGAAAGATGGCGAAGTGGTTAAAGTCACTTGGGGCACTACCCACATCGTTAAACCAGACTATGACATCAGCATCGAAAAAGACTTAAAAGCCTATTTCGACCGTTATCTGACTATGAAACTGGGCAACTTTAAAATTAGCGATGATGAAATTTCAGAAGATGGACGCGGCAGCTTAACCGCCCATCCTTTACGCAGTTCGGTAGCCTAACGCTATGACTACTTTGGCTTTTGACACTCATTCGTTTGTTAAACGTTTGCATGATGCTGGTTTTACCGACCAACAAGCCGAAACTTTGACGACTTTACATCAGGAATTAGTCGCCGCAACCTTAGAGCAGATTCACAATAAGGAACTTGCTAGTAAACAAGACCTGAAAGAAACCGAATTAAGGCTTGAACTAAAAATTGCCGAAACTAAATCGGATTTAGTTCGCTGGATTGTTGGCGCGGGCCTATTGCAAACAGCCCTGATTACCGCTTTATTACTTAAATTGAGTACCAGTTTATGATTATTAATGGTGTAACCATCGATAAAACTTTCGCGGAAGCTTTCCCTATGAAAGCGACACGCGCCATCATCACCGCTCAAAACGAAAAATGGGCGATGATTTCTGCACAAGCCATGACCGGTTTTGCCACTTCCGTCATTGCTTGCGGTTGTGAAGCGGGTATCGAACGGGTGTTAAGCCCTGACGAAACGCCAGACGGTCGCCCCGGTGTTGCGATTATGATTTACGCCATGGGCGGCAAAGGCTTGGCGAAACAGCTAGAAACCCGCGCTGGACAGTGCGTTTTAACCTCACCGACTTCAGCACTTTTTGCTGGCATCGAAGGTGGCAAACCGATTCCATTAGGCAAAAACTTGCGCTACTTTGGTGACGGTTTCCAAATTGCCAAAAAAATCGCTGGCAAACGCTATTGGCGAGTACCGGTGATGGACGGTGAATTCTTGACCGAAGCAACAACCGGCATGGTTGATGCTGTCGGCGGTGGTAACTTTTTGGTGCTAGCCGAATCACAACCTCAAGCCTTAGCCGCTTGCGAGGCCGCGATTGAAGAAATGCGTAAAATCCCTAACGTGATTATGCCCTTCCCGGGTGGCGTAGTGCGTTCAGGCTCTAAAGTCGGCTCTAAATATCCTGCTTTGGGCGCATCGACTAATGACGCTTTTTGCCCCACTTTAAAAGGTATGACCCGCACCGATTTATCCCCCGAAATTGAATCGGTGATGGAAATCGTTATCGATGGTTTAAGCAAAGAAGACATCGACAAAGCCATGCGAGTCGGCATTCAAGCGGTCTGCGATTTAGGTGCTACCAATGGCATTAAACGCATCAGCGCTGGTAACTACGGCGGCAAATTAGGCCCATTCCACTTTCACTTACAGGAGATCATGGCATGAGCGCGTTAACTTTTACTTTAAAACAAGCCACGGCTCAACGCATTGATCTATCTCCACTAGTCTGCCAAAACCTGCAAGATTTAAGCGCAGCAGAGATTGCCGCCATCGAATTACAAAACGGTAAAAGCCGTCGCCGCGTTGACGAATTATTCAGCATCAGCGGTAGCGACAGCCAAAACATCGTGATTGCTAACAGCAACGATAAACTCGATTTTATCGGCAAAGACTTAGCCAGCGGCAGCATTACCGTCAATGGCGACGCTGGTGCTTATCTTGGTCTTGGCATGAAATCTGGCAACATTATCGTCAACGGCAACGTTGGTATTTACGCCGCTTGCGAATTAAAAAATGGCTTAATCGAAATTACTGGCAACGCTGGTGACTTTGTTGGCGGCGCATTACCCGGCAACAAACAAGGCATGAAAGGCGGCACCGTGTTAGTTAAAGGCAATGTTGGCGCTCGCGCTGGCGACCACATGCGTCGCGGCCAAATCCTAATCGAAGGCAATGCTGGCGATTACTGTGGTTCAAGAATGTTGGCTGGCACTATTGCCGTGATGGGTAACACCGGACGCTATTTGGGCTACGCCATGCGCCGTGGCACCTTATTACTTTGGAACCAACCACAACTATCCGCCACTTTTAATGACTGCGGCTCACATACCTTGGCATTCCTGCCAATTTTGTTCGCCTCGTTTAAATCGCTTAACTCTCGTTTTGCTGATAGCACCTCTGCTTTTAATCGCGTGCAACGTTACGGCGGCGATATGGCGGAAACTGGACGTGGCGAAGTTTTAGTCCGTTCCAGTTAAAAGGTTTTTATATGGAATCGATAGAAATTGAAGGCTTTCTAACTATTTCAAAAGCACATTTTGAAATTAAGAAAATTAATATTCTGATTGGCACACAAGCCAGCGGCAAAAGTATTGTTGCAAAATTAGTTTATTTTTTTAAGAAGTTTTTTTCTGATATTTTTATCGAATCCATTGAAAAAAATCAAAACAAACCTAGCGTAAGCAAGCATGTTTTAGCAAAATTTGAACAACTGTTTCCTAAGTACACATGGGATCATCAAGAGTTCATAATCACCTACAAATATAATAACTATCAAGTTTCGATATCGAGAAAAAAATCTGGATCTCATTACTCTTTAAAATTTGATTATTGCCCTGAACTACAATCTCTACATAAATTCTTAAAGACTTCATATAACAAATCACTTAAAGAATATGAAATCACAGAAAGTACAGATAGAAAACATAGTTTTCATATCCAAGAGTTTTTATACAATGCAATATTAGATACAGATTTTGGCACAGGCTTCCGAAACACTATTTTTATTCCAGCCAGCAGGTCTTTTTTCGCAAACTTACAAAAAAATGTATTTTCATTCCTTGCAAGCAATATAGATTTTGACCCGTTCATAAAAGAATTTGGCTCAAGATACGAAAGGTCTAAACGATTATTTAGAATAGATATCCCCTCTGAAGACAAACATCTAAAAACCAAAATCAACAACCTAATAGAATCAATAATATCTGGGGAATATGAATTTTCTGATGACAAGGATTGGATTGCTAATCACGGAAAAAAAACAAACTTAGCCAATGCATCATCTGGCCAACAAGAATCATTACCGATGCTAATAATTCTATCTATCTGGCCATTTATATATGGAAATGATAGAAAGGGAATGTTTTTTATTGAAGAACCAGAAGCGCATCTATTTCCGATGTCGCAAAAACAAATCATTAGTATTCTAGCAACTATATATAATGCGTTTGGACATCCATTTTTTATTACAACACATAGCCCATATATATTAACGGCTATCAATAACCTCGTCATTGGTTGCGATGCCTATGATAATTGCCATAACGACGAGGATCGCCTTCAACTTTCAAAACTAATCCCCCAAGACGAGATTATAAAATTTGAGGATGTTTCAGCATATACTTTTAATCATGGACAGCTTGAATCGATTATGGATGAGGAAACTAGGCTAATTGGTTGCAGCATCATCGATGCAGTATCTGAAAACTTTGCTGAAGCCTTTGACTTAGCTAATGATATTGCAAATAGATAAAACCATGAATATCGACGCCTGCACAGAGCAAAATAAAAATAAAATAATCACAGCAAGCGAAAGTAACCGCAAGTTTATCATCAGTAACCCAAACGAAAAAACGGTAAAAAAAATCAAAGTAGATGGTTGCTTAATCACTAATACCAATCAAGTCCGCTGTGATTACATGTTCAAAATCGACATTCCTTATACAAAAGTTATTTATTTGGAACTTAAGGGGAAAAATATTGAACATGCTTGCGAACAATTAAAAGCAACAATTAAGCTATTCGAACAAGAGCATAGTAATATTGAAAAAGACTGTCATATTGTTGCATCACGAGTTCCAAAATTAGCAACCGATATCCAACAGCTAAAAGTTCAATTCAAAAAACAGCAAAATGCCAAATTAAGTGTTGGCACGACGAAAACAACTATTTATATATAATCTTGCCTAACCAGACCACCCTCACCACCACCGACCATAACCGCACTATCGCCGGTTTGAAATACCTGTATCCCGTGATGTCGCGTCGGGCAGGCGGTTTGTCGATTGGAGTTAACTTTAATCCTAACAACGCTTGTAACTGGCGCTGTATTTATTGCCAAGTGCCGGATTTGCAGCGTGGCAATGCGCCAGAAATGGATTTTTCGCTGCTCGAACAGGAGTTGCGTGACTTTTTAGCTTATGTACAACAAGGCAGTTTTTTTGCCGACTTCAAGGTTGAACCTAGCCAGCAAGTGATTAAAGATATTGCGATTTCTGGCAATGGCGAATCGACCAGCCTTAAAGAGTTTGATCGGGCGGTTAATTTAATCGGCACTATCGCTACCGAATCCGGCATTTTTCCTGCCAGTAAATTTGTCTTAATCAGCAACGGCAGCTTGATTCACCAAGCCCATGTCCAGACGGGATTAAAAGCCTTAAACAGCTTCGGTGGCGAACTATGGTTCAAGCTCGACAGCGCCACCGAACAAGGCCGCAAACTGATCAACAACACAGGCCAAAGCCAAGCCAAGCTAATCGAACATTTAACCATCGCCAGCCGTTTATGCACTACTCGCTTGCAAACCTGCATGTTGCATTATCAAAACGCTTGGTCTGATAGCGAAAAACAGGCTTATTTGGATTTATTAAAACAGCTGAAACAACAACAGATTGCTATCAAAGACGTGATGCTCTACAGCGTGGCACGACAATCATTTCAACCCGAAGCCTCACAACTCACTAGCGCCACACTAGACGAACTCAACCAATTTGCTGAAAAAATCCTGGCCTTGGGTTATCCAGTTAGCGTCAGCCCCTAATTTGTGAATTTTCTCAAACGTACTAAAACTCGCTATATCTTGCATCGCTACCGGATTTCACATGGCTTATGGCTAGAAACCCTTGAAAAACTCGCCATTACCCATCGACTAAGCGCGGTTGAAAAAGCCCATTTGCGTGAATTAAGCACACTGTTTATTTACCAAAAAAACTTTATCGGTGTCGAAATCGAGATTGACCAAGCCATGAAGGTATTAATCGCCGCCCTCGCCTGTTTGCCGATTCTGCATTTAGGCAATAGTTTATTGGCTGGTTGGCGCAATATTTTGATTTATCCCAGTGCATTTCGGGTCAATCGCGATGAAACCGACGAGGCTGGCGTTGTCCATCATCAGCAAAAACTGTTAAGTGGTGAAGCCTGGATGCGTGGGCCATTGATTATTTCTTGGGACGATGTGCAGCATGATCTACAAAATCCACATCAAGGCCATAACGTCATTATTCACGAACTGGCACATAAACTGGATATGCTCAATGGTCGTTGCAACGGGATGCCACCTTTGCATCCTAATATGTCGATAACCGATTGGTCACAAACCTTGAGCGCAGCTTACCAACAATTGCACCAACGCCTCGACCATCATCACCGCATTCGAGTGAATCCCTACGCAGCAACGAATCCTGCTGAGTTTTTTGCGGTATTTAGTGAATATTTCTTTTCTAATCCAGTGGTTTTGTCGGAACACTTCGCGGCGGTTTATCAACAACTGCAACTGTATTACCGACAAAACCCACTGCATCAAGCCAATTAGAAACTCACAAACACCGAGGCCATTGCCAGATGATGCATGGTCAACGAAGTTTTACCTGTTGTAGCGCTAACCATATCCAAATACTGATTCATATAACCGATTTCAGTTCTGACATTGCTATTAAAACTCCAGCCCAAACCGGCAAAAGCGCGATTTTGGTCAAAGCCGGATTTACCACCCCAATTGGTGGTATTAACCCGATAAAAAGCTTCATCCCAAGTGATAAAACTTAAGCGTTTTTCAAAATCGAATGGATGCATAAATTTAATCATCTGCCTTGGTCGTTCGCGAACTTGATCACCTTGACCAAAATTAGTTTCCCACATGGTTCTGAACGTCACCGTACCCAAATCAGTCGGCAACACATAACGAAACGCTGGCCACAAATCTTGTTGTGCCACATAAGGCTTGCCAATATTATGCGTCGGCAACCAAGTATAACCAGCCCAAATCGTTGCTCTATCAGTCAACGAATAGCCAACAGCGGTTCTGACCATGCCTTGATACCATTTACTCCAGTCACCATCAAAACGACTCTGCCCTTCTAACCAAACTCGACCTTTCTCCAAAGAAGGATCAATCATTTTTAAACTACCCTCGGCGACCGCTTGCACCCAAGCGCCAGTATCTTCGGCAAGCTCAGCAGCCGATAACGATTGCCCAGCACTCAAAGCCAGCAATATCAATGAAAAAATAGATTTACGCATCACACGCCTCTAAAAATATAAAAAACATGATTAAGCTAAAAACATGCCAAGTTTTGAACCCTGTTAAATTGGGCTTAAAATCGCCCTACAATCAAAAAATGGTCGATTTCAACCAACTACCGCCGGCTCATATCAACCAATTTAATGCTTAACAGACCTTTTTACTTACATCCATCAACCATTCGTAACACTGGCGTAATAGTTGCTTAGGTTCGCTAAAAACCACTTGGATAAAAACAATGAATAGAGCAATTAATATCACCTTAATACTGGCTTTACTATCAGCCTTTTCAGTAAACGCTCAAAGCCACAACGAACAAAATCTGCAAATACAACAAGGTGAACGCTTGTTGGTATTAGCGCCACATCCTGACGATGAAAGCCTAAGTTCTGCCGGTTTGATTAAACGGGTATTCGAAAACGGCGGTTCGGTACGCTCTGTAGTCGTTACCGCTGGCGATGCTTACGTTGGTGCAATCGTTAAAGAAACTGGCAAAGCTAATCCTAGTCCAGCCGACTATTTGAATTACGGTGAGAAACGTCTTGAAGAATCACGCCGCGCAGCGCAATTACTCGGTCAAGGCTTTGTGCATTTAGATTTACTTGGCTTCTCCGATGGCAGTATCTATGCAGCTTTAGTTAATCATTGGCGCCGCAAATACCCAATGCGATCGGATTACACCGGCTTTGACCATGTTCCTTATGCTGAAGCCGAAGATCGCGGCATTGCTCAAGATGGTCAAGATTTACACGATGAGCTATTGGCTATTTTGCGCGAAACCAAACCGACTTTAATCAGCTTTCCTGATGTGATGGAAAACGATTCTGATCACGCAGGCTTAGGCATGTTTGCCTTATTAGCCATACACGACTGGCTATCGGAAACCGGTAATAGCCATTTGCAACCGCGATTACTGGCTTATCTAATCCATTGGCAACACGGCTGGCCGAAAGGTTCAGACTATGGCGTGGCATTAGATTGGAGCGATCAACCGCTATTCCTACCCGACGATTTGCCATTACGTGGTCATAGCCGCGAATGTTTGGATCTTAATCCTCAAGAAATCAACTTAAAACGCCAAGCTCTGGGACAATATCAAACTCAACAACGCGCAATGGGCGATTTTTTATCTGCCTTTGTTCGTAAAACCGAATGCTTTACGGTACTAAATCCTAGCAGCAGCCGAGGTATTAACAATGTCCTTGAACATTGGCGACACTCACGCAAGAGCTTCGACTATCACCCATTAAGCCGCCGCAAAATTTAAACTTTTTATCAATATGACTGCGCCAAGCAAAACCCATATCAGCTATTTAGACAGTATTCGTGGCCTTGCCGCGCTGAGCGTGATTAATGAACATTTTGTGATTGCTTATGGTTTACCCTGCCAAAACCTGCTTTGCCAAGCTTGGCTGGATGCACCGCCACTGAATGTTTGGTGGAATGGCACCGCGGCGGTTTCAATGTTTTTTGTGCTCAGCGGCTTGGTGCTATCGTTGAAATATTTTCGCGATAGCTCAAGCCCCAATCTGCAAAATCTGGATTTAGTGACGTTTTTGATTGCGCGGATTTTTCGCATCTGGCTACCGTATTGTGTGGTGTTAGCGATTAGTGCCCTGTTATATCTGCTTAGCGTCAAGCATCCGCCATTAACCACACAACTTAGCGCGACGGAGTGGATTACACAAATGTGGCTCGGCCATCCGCTATCGCCATTGGCTATGTTGAGAGAAGTGTTTTTATTAAAACTGCCGCCTGAAGTCGTGCTATTACCACAAGCTTGGACGTTAACCATCGAATTGGTGTTATCGATGTTATTGCCGGTCGGTTTAATTGTCGCGGCAAGAAAAACCCAATGGCTGGTGTTTTTTACTCTATTTGCGGTGCTATTTTTAGACGTATCGATTTTTTTACTGCATTTTTTAACCGGCTTACTGATTGCTCGTTACTATCTGCAAATTAGCACTTATCTATCAGCGAAAACTGCCTTGCGCCGTAGCTTGTTATTACTCGGTTTTAGCTTTTATGCCAGTAGTACGGCATTGGAGGATTTTATCGGTGATGATGGCATTTGGCTGGCATCGGGCTTGGGCGCTGGCTTGATTTTATTAGCGGTTTTAGGCTCGAACAGATTGCAACAGCTTTTAACCTTGCCAACTTTAAGACTGCTCGGCAAAGTGTCTTACAGTGCTTATTTGATTCACATGGCGATATTGATTTGCTTAACACCCTATTTATTACTGGCTTTACAAACCTTCACCACTAATCAGTTTTTACTCTGGCTAGGAGGGATTAGCCTGACCATTCTCATCGTGCAAAGCTTGTCGTTAGTTAGCTTCAATTATTTAGAACAGCCTAGTGTCGCGCTGGGTAAACGCGTCACTAAGCTATTTCAATCTAAACGCTAACCTTTCAGCTTTTTATACCAAGCCTTCAATAAGGGTAAGGCTTGGCTCCAACTAGATACAGCGGCTTGCTTGCTGAGGGCTAATACTTTATTAAATGCTTCCTCACCGCCCCATTGCTTGAACTTGCCTTCAACAATTTCGCTCCATTTTGGATGATGTTCACCTTCAGCATTCACAAATACTTTGTCAAACGCCCACATTTCCAAAATCGACACC
>JBJSYX010000137.1:0-6370 GCA_046090005.1 Methylomonas sp.
GTTCGTGAACGATGAATCCCTAACCGTGGACTAAAAACCAGAAAGTGCAACAGCTTGAATAACGGCATGGCAACGACACTAAATGCCATCATCCATGCCAGCGCAACACCAAGATCAAGATATTGTTGAGCGATTACAAAAATAATGGTTGCCATCAAGACAACCCAGTAAAGCAGACTCAGAATGCCAAATAACGGCAACAAAAATACTTCAAGACGAGAGCGGGCAGCCGGTTGCGCACCTGGCAATACTAAAATGAACCGTTCAGAAAGATAACGCAATTGCTCTCGTGAACGCTGGTACAAATTCGGCACATTCAGCAAATCAACCAGCATGTGGTAACCATCAAAACGCATCAGCGGATTCAAGTTAAATAGCAAAGTTGAAACACTAGCGGCGAAAATCACGTTATAAGCCAATGCCCTGATCGGCCCCGGCGCAATATTCGCCCAAACAATAGTGGCAACCGCCGCCACCAACAATTCAAATAACACCCCAGCTGCACCAACCAACAGACGATGATGGCGATTACGAAAACCCCAGCTGGCCGTTGCATCAACAAATGGCACAGGGGCAAAAATCAGCAACATCACACCTATAGTGTGAACTTCGCCACCGTAATACTTACAAACAGCCGCATGGCCAAACTCATGGACAACTTTGGCAATCAAAAAACCGACATATAACAAAAACAGATTATCTGGCGCCAATATGCCTTCGGTATGATTAAACAAGCTGTCGGCATTATTGATTAGCGCTAATCCAGCAACCACTAACAAAATCAGATAGAGGCTGACTCCCCAAGGCCCAAGTATCCAAGCTATTTGAGAGTAGAATCTATTCAATAATTGATCTGGATCAAGCAACGGTATTTTTAACGACAACAAACCCAACCATTTGGACAGGGTTTCTTTTTTGCGACGCTGACGGTAGCGTTCAAACAAAGTGGCAGCCGATGAGCTACGGTCATAGTGAAGTAAATTGGCAAGATTTAGCTGTCCCAACAATTGCAAAACTTCATCCTGAGTCAATGCTTGCTCAGGCTCTGTTTCCATCATCGCCATCCAGACTTCATCAACGCTCCGCTCAAGCGATAAA
Source organism: Methylomonas sp. (assembly GCA_046090005.1). Taxonomy (GTDB): domain Bacteria; phylum Pseudomonadota; class Gammaproteobacteria; order Methylococcales; family Methylomonadaceae; genus Methylomonas. Next base: position 1,099 of record JBJSYX010000137.1, read on the forward strand.
CGCGACAGAAATTGATAGGCTTCAGACGGCACCCGATACCAGTCATTCGACAAGCTATCACGCAAGACTACCCAAGAATCGCCATGAAATACCTGGCGATGCGCTCTCACACTGGTACGGAGCGCCACACGCACCCCAGCCACTCGATGCCAAGCATCACTAAAAATACGGGTATTTGAAGTTTGCTCGCTCATAACCAGAAGACTTGACGCAGAAAACGCACTGTCCGATGGGTTAACACCCAAATCAAGCGGCGATTACCCACCTCAAGCTTAACAGCGCCGCCCATTCCTGGACGCCACCAAACCTGAGGCTGAGATTCAATTCGGCCACGGGCGATATAAAGATTACGACCTTCGCGCTGTGTCGCAGTCGGTTCAATTCTATCAATCACTAAATCAAACTTTTGATCTGGCTGACCAACCAAGGCGAATTCACCGCGTGTATCTAAATGCACTTCATGAATATCAACCTGATCAATTTCAATCTCGACATAAGTATCATCAAGTTGCGCCATCTTCAGCAGCAAGTCACCTTTGCGCAAAGGTGAACCTAGATTTTTTTTCAAATCGCCTTCAACAACAATACCGGCATATGGTGCTCGTATTTGCGCTGCGGCTAGCTGTTGTTGTACCAAATCAAGATGAGCTTGTGATTGTTGCTGACGAGCCAAGGCAATTTGCATATCAGCCAACTGATTAGAGGCTTGAGCTTTCTGCGCTTCACGACCATAGCGAACAACATCGGCTAAGGACATCGATTCTTCAAGCAATAAATCTCGGGTATCTAGCTCAGCTAAGATTGTACCTTGCTCAATTTCATCACCAGCTTCTACCTTGACTTCCCGCAAATAACCATCAAACGGTGCCGGAATAAAAACTAGATCTTTACTGCGTAAAGTTAACCCCGCATCAACCCGATAAGCCCAAGGACAAAATACCAAAATAGCCAGCACAACTGAGGCAGCTATACCACCTAGCTTCCAAGCCGAATGATAGGGGCTGATTAGTTTTTCCCGCGACTGACGAAAACTATCAACTAATCGCTCAAACAAACTGCGATCTTGACGATGTAAATCATAAAGTTGCCTGACACAGCCTCTAGTAATCAAACCGAGTTCCCAAGTTTCTGTATCGCTGATCTGAGCGTGATTACGCTCAAGCGTCATCACTGCCACCACTCGGTCCCGATGTCGCAAAGGTATAGACATTAAATGACTGACCGCATGTTGCCTTGCATAGTTTTGATGGGCGCGAATGACTTGTTTAGCATCAGCACCTAACGGATAACGAATCTCGGCATCCTGATCAAGTGCCTCCTCCATCACTAATTCCAGATCATGTGCTGCTGTCGATTTACGATCAAATTTTTCAATATGACTGACTGCTGACAGTGCTACATAATCCTGCTCAACCCAACCGAGTGAGACTCGATCAAATTGGTAGCGAACCGCCAAGTCATTGCATAAAGCTAAACTAAGCTGCATAAAATGCGGTTCTTGGCCTAAACGTAAGATTAAACGCATCAGATCGTATAAGCGATTAGTGCCAATCTGACCAAGCTGAGGCTCTTGAGGTGTGATACCTAGCTGATATTGCAGAGGCACTATCGCTGCTATTTCAGCCAAATTTTTTAATAATGAAATTATCGATGGGTCGGATTGAGTATGAGAAATTAGCATCACGGTATCGGATGCCGGACCATGGGCAGATGCTTGTAATCGCACCGCTAACAGTTGCTGATCAAAACAGGCAAAGCGAGTGTTTCGGGCTTGCTCCGCCAATTTCAATAATTGTTCCGGTTTATGCGCCGCATCTTGGCTGTCTAACGGCGCTTGCGCCACTGCTTGCCAAGGCTGATTGGGCGAATAAACCATCAATAAAACGCGTTGCGCCGAAAAATTATGCGCGACGACCTTTAGATAAAGCGGCCAAAATTCAGAGGCAGGCCCCTGATAATTAGCCAAATCCGATAAATGTGGAAGCTGTGATGCTTGAGATGCAGGATCGTTGCCACTCATAACCGCAACTTAATGGCTGCGGCTGGCAGAATTAGAAATCACTATCTGACCTGACATACCGGGACGAACCGAGCCGTCGTGATTGTCAAATTCTGCGATTAACTCAACCAGACCACTGGAAGGATCGACTACCGGTGAAACAAACACTAAGTTAGCTTGCCTAATCAAGGTATCGTTATCTTGATGTATCTTGATTGAAACAGTGTCGCCAACGCGTAAAGACGATGAACCCGCCGCCGGAAAAGTACCGTTAAACCGCACCCGACTGACATCCACCACAGAAATAACCGGTTCATTTTGAGCAACGCTTTCACCAACATGCGGAATTACTTTGGTTACAATGCCATCAATCGGTGAGCGCAAATGCCGACGCTCAAAGGCTTCTTTAGCCAGATCAAGTTCGACTTGCTCGCGACGTTTAGCAAATTCCAAGGCTTTTCGTTCAGATGCGGTCGATTGCCAAGTCAATTGTTCATCTTCAACTTGCTTACGAGAAACACCACCGGATTGCAATAGTTTACGTGCATCACTAACCTGATCTTCCTGAGTTTTCTCTCGTTTTTTTAGCTCCTCCAACTTGGCCGAATCAGCCAACATCAAAGCGCGTCGCCGTACTTCCAGTTCCTCCAAAGAACGATCAAGATGCAACAATAAGTCACCTTTATGGACTTTACTGCCCTCTCGAACCAACACAGCATCAACACGACCGGCAACAGTCAGACTCAGTTTAACTTCGCTTAAAGCCTGGGTAATACCAAGCGGAGTAGATTCTAGGGCTGTTGCTACAACACTGATACAGAGCAAGGAAACAGCCGAAATAACTTGGCGAAGTAACATCATCCAATCGGTTTTGGTTTAATAAAGCTCACTGAAAACTATCCAGCAAAGTACCCTGTGCGGCATTTAAAAGCATTTCGGCTTTTGCATAGGCCACTTGCTGTTCGATGACAGCAAAGCGTGTGCTAGATGCCCGCTCTTCACGATAAATAATTTCACGCATACCACTGCGCCCAGCATCCAAACGTTTACGTTCTAATTCCAACTGCTTGGTTTCTCGATCAGACACTTCTCGCAATTGATTCCAACGTTCAATAGAGCTGTTCAACATCCCTACCGTGGTATCAATATCATTAACAATGGCAACTTCTAAAGCCTGCAATGAGAGTAATGCATCTTCTTTTCGCAATTTGGCACTGCTCAAATCAGCTTTAGCCTGCAAATTTTCACCCAAGGGCATACTGAACTGAACCCCTACGTTCCAAGAAGCATAATTACCCATAATGGTTGGATCACTAGCTCTTCCGGCAGAAAGCTCCAAACCATTCAGTCCATAACTAGCCACTAAATCGATACGAGGCAAACCTTGGTTTTCTGCGTAGCTGATTTGGATACCTTCACGCTCGGCCATTACTCGCCGCATTTGGAAATCTTTGCGTTTTTCAAAGGCAGTTTTCAAGCTTTGCTGAGCGTTAACGACTGAAACTGGCTTTAACGGCAATGGGTCTGTGGCATTTAATCCATCGGGTACTGAGTCGGCTAACGCCATCAACATAGTCCGCAATTTGTTAGATCGCTCTCTCAACAATTGCTGAGCTTCGCTCAAAGCGGACTGATATTTGACTAAAGAATTTTCAACTTCCCAAACATCAGATTCAGGTAAACGCCCCATTCTCAATAAATCATTGGCCTGACGTAACAAACTCTGTCCGACCTGGATACGTTGCTCAGCCAATTTGACGCGTTCTTGCGCCAAAGACAGGTCAAAATAGTTCATCGCAGCTTCTGCTGTCACGGTGTTTTCAATATCCAATGTGGCGTAATTAGCCGCCTCAGCATCCAGTTCGGCGATATGCACGCGGGCTAGATTAACTTCTGGACCTGCATCGCGTGCTAACGGTTGGGTAATCGATAGACCATAGTAGGTTCTATAGTTATCACCCTGCCCTTGCTGTTGAATGACATTACTAAGGAACTGCGACAAAGTACCTTTAACTTCAACCTTGGCACCGGTCGCAAATAACTTGCTGAGGCCAGCGCTGTAATCGGTACTCTTCTTACGGTAGACATCAAGCCCAGGACGAAATAATCTGTCCTCAGCGGTATTTCTTTGCGCAGTATCGCCAGCAATTACCGAAGCATTTAAATTGGTTTGGAAAGCTGCTTCTGCACGATCAATGCTGGATACTGCAATACCCTGTTCATTACGCTTAGAACCGATCGTCTTGTTATGATTAAGCAAATGCCTAACCATGCCTTTCAGACCAAGATCGGCTGGCAAGTTTTCTGGCAATGCTAAGGTTTGACCTACTTCTGGTGTTTCGGAAGTAAAGCCAATTGACTGTGCAAATGCAGAGGCACAGCAAACAATAAGAATTGCAGCAGCAAATGGCTTCATAGCGACTATTTATTGCAAAGTTTCAGTTTTGCGAGTCACTGATTCAGTCATTATGGTAACTTCCTCAACTACCACTTCAGTAGAGGCAGATTCTGGTTTTTTAACTTCGGCCTGTTCACTATGCTGTTTCAACTGAACTAAGCGTTCAATTTGCGGCAAAGAAACCAAATGAGCATAAATGGCTGGTAAATAATGCTTCTCACGTATTTCCAAAAACTTTTGGTCAGAAAAGTTGTTCAAACGCTCTTCATTAATCACATAACCACCGGTGATATTACGCATCTGATCTGAAGCATTAACTCGCATTGATAAGGGTGTCAGCAGGTTATTTTGCGCCAGAAACCGAGTAAATTCCTGGGTAACTTGATCCATTTGTTGCAATTCAGTTAAGTAGCGTTTGACATTTTCAATCACCTGAGTGGGCTTACCTTCTTGATCAAACAAGGCAGCACCTTCAGTGTCACTCAATAGATCACTCGCTTCGTCAATACAAACGATATAACGCTCGTCATCAGAAGCTTTAGTCAAAGCAAATGGATAGCGACGGATAATCGCTGGAATGTAATTGGCATCCCATTTACCTTTTTTATCGACAAATAGGTTTTCTCCAGCATCCAATCCCAATAAAGCAACTGGACGAAACTCATCATGCTCTTTATCTTCCAAAAAAATCAGCGGATAAGTAGCCGCAGAGCGAACAAATTCGTGAACAGTCACATAGGCCAAGTGAAACTTACTAGCAAAATGAAAATCACTCGTTAAACGGACCTTTTTTTGTCCATGTCTTTCTAAATTAACTGGGACAACCTGAGTAAACATTTACAAAACCTTTAGGATAAAAATAGCTTTAAAAACAT
>JBJSYX010000138.1:0-2211 GCA_046090005.1 Methylomonas sp.
CACTGGCAAATTTCGAGGACGAAGCGACTCAGAATCCGACCACCTTGATGCGTGTGGGTCACTTCCGGATGAAATTGCAGGGCGTAAAAACCACGATCTTCATTCGCCATACCGGCAATCGGTGCCCCTTCAGAACTGGCGATGAGCTTAAAACCAACCGGCACTTCAACCACGCGATCACCGTGACTCATCCAGACATCTAATAAGCCATAACCTTCTGCGGAAGTGTGATCTTCAATATCGCGCAATAAATGCGAGTGGCCATGGGCACGAATCTGAGCATAACCGAATTCGCGATGATTAGAAGATTCAACTTTGCCACCCAGCTGCTCGGCCATGGTTTGCATACCGTAGCAAATGCCTAAAACCGGAATACCGAGTTCAAAGACAATTTGCGGTGCTCTTGGGGTGTCGCTGCTGGTGACTGTTTCAGGGCCACCGGACAAAATCACGCCTTTCGGGGCGAAAGTTTGGATTTCCTCAGCGCTGCAATCACAAGAATAAATCTCGCAATAAACGCCAATTTCACGAATCCGGCGAGCAATCAACTGAGTGTATTGCGAGCCGAAATCGAGAATCAGAATTTTGTCGGAATGGATATTGGTTGATGTTGGTTGAGTCACGCGGCAAGCCTTATGTTTGGGAGCTTAGAGTAAATCTTTATAAAGTCCGTCGAGCAAGCTTTTGTTGTTCGCAAAACCTTTGACGGCGTTTTTTTCAAGTAATGAACGCGACATCCGTCGCACAAACCGTAAATACGGTGCCATCCCTAGGTAATGTTTTAAATTGGTATGGGCTTTATAAATGTTGCTAATCCGTTCAGCATTACCAGCAATCGTCCAGTCCGCTTGAGCATCCGGCAGATTAGCGGCCTTTTTGAAAAACAGCGTGACATTGCCACCATCTTCAGAGAATAAATGCCGCTCTTCGATCAAACCGGCTTTTTCACCTAATTTACGCAACGTAGCCAGATTGAAATTGTACAAATGCGCTTCGTGGAAAGTGCTGATTGGCGATTGACAGGTGGCTTCCATATTGGGCACTTCGACCACCAAAATACCCTCAGGTTTTAGCAAGCTGCGCAGTTTGTTGACCACAAAAAATGGGTCTTCGGTGTGTTCCAATACGTGCCAAATGGTAATCAAATCAAAGCTTTCTGGCTCAAATTCACCCTCTTGAATAAAGCCGTGTTGCAGTTGCAAGCCATATTCGGCGGCTGAATATTCGCCGTAACCTTTGTTGGGCTCAATGCCTTGAATATTGTGACCCAAGGATTTAAGCAAATAAGCAAATTCACCGCCGCCTGTGCCGACATCAAGCATGGTTTGGGGGTTAGCCAATAGATGCTTGATTTTTTCATGTCGAGTTAAGGCTACTTTCCCTGCGCGTAATACATGCTTGGCTTTGGGCTCGTAAGTTTTTTTGTAATTTAAGCGATATTCTTCTTCATAAAATTTTCGGGCATTGTGTGGAAACGGATCGCTCCACACTAAGCCGCAATCGCTACAAATCACTGTCCTTAATTCACCGCCATCTCTACTGCGGGTTGATAATACTGAAACATGTTCGCCACCACAAAGATGACAAGGCGAGGTGACAATAGTGACTTCCGCAGTTTGAACTTGCATATATTTGGGTCCAGAAAAGCAATAACTTGCTCTTAATTCATGTGGTAGTTAGGCGCTTCTTTGGTAATAGTCACATCGTGAACATGACTTTCCCGCATCCCTGCACTGGTGACTCGAACAAATTGCGCGTTATCGTGTAAAGCATCAATGGTTGGATTGCCGGTGTAGCCCATGCTAGAGCGGATACCGCCTAATAATTGATGAATAATCGCTAAAACACTACCTTTATAAGGTACTCGGCCTTCAATGCCTTCTGGCACCAGTTTTTCGACTAAATCGGTTGCTTCTTGGAAATAACGGTCGCTAGAGCCTTGTTGTTGTGACATCGCGCCCAAAGAACCCATGCCGCGATAAGACTTATAGGAACGGCCTTGGAACAATTCCACTTCACCCGGCGCTTCTTCTGTGCCAGCAAATAAACCGCCTAGCATCACCGCGTGAGCACCCGCTGCCAAAGCTTTTGCCACATCACCAGAATAACGAATACCGCCATCAGCAATTAAAGGAACCCCTGTGCCTTTTAATGCCGCAGCGACATTGCTGACAGCTGTTATTTGCGGCACGCCGACGCCGGCCACAATAC
>JBJSYX010000139.1:0-2785 GCA_046090005.1 Methylomonas sp.
ACGCTGGACAAATTTCTTTAAGCTTATGAAAAAACAAAAATACATGACTTGGCATAGCTACTTTATGTCAGTCGCCCTGCTTTCCTCATTCCGTTCAAAAGACAATAAAACCCAAAATGGTGCTTGCATTGTCGATCCGAATAATAAAGTCATCGGCATAGGCTACAACGGTTTACCCGCTGGTTGCGACGATAACGACCCACAATATTGGCAAGACCAAGACGACAGCGATTTAACCCATTCAAAACACACTTATGTCGTTCACGCTGAAAAAAATGCTATTTATAACTGCATGCTGCATAACATGACTGGCGCCAAACTCTACACCACCCAATTCCCATGCAATACTTGTGCACAAGCAATCATCCAAGTTGGAATTAAAGAAGTCATTTATCTACGCAAAAAACAACACAGTAGCCATATCTTAATTAATCAAGCGGTGAACAAAATGTTTACGGCAGCGGGAGTTAAAACCATAGCCTACAACGATCTTGCGGTGAGCGATGCGAGCTTTATTGAACAATTGATTGTGATGGGCGAAAGCAGCTTTTGACAAAAACTTTTCCTGATTACCCACAACCCTCAGCCAATTTAAATAACTGATGTTACGCTGGCATTGTTGAATACCGCTATTATGAAAGGATGAAAAAAGCAGAATTAGCGTTATACACGGATTACCTGAACAACTAGCGCAAGTGCATATAAATTAACTCGATTTAAATTATCCAATGAATCCTATACTACGCTGTACCCGTTGCCCTTGCTTCAGGGCGCTTTCTTTTTCTAACTGATCAAATTTGTTGCATAAATCGACTGCCGGCCCCATGTTAAGAAAGAATTCACTGACCTGAAGCTGTAATGCCCAAGCCACTACCCAAGAAATACCGAACCACGAATTGGCGAGACTACAACCAATCCTTGATACGACGAGGCTCACTGCTACTTTGGATTGACAAAGACATGGACTGGTTCGCGCCTGCCAGCGGTAAACGGGGTCGGTCGGAGACGTTTACCGATGCTGCCGTTCAGTTTTGCTTGATGGTCAAGAATTTATTCGGGCTGGCATTACGACAAGCCATTGGCATGGTAGCCAGTGTATTAAAGCTTTCCAACCTGGATTGGCCAACGCCAAATTACACGACGCTTTGTCGTCGCCAACAGCATTTGCAGGTGAACATCTCTTATCGGCCCAATCCGAATGGATTGCATTTGCTCGTCGATAGCACGGGTGTGAAAATGCTGGGCGAAGGTGAGTGGAAAACCAAGAAGCATGGTGCTGAATATCGCCGGCAATGGCGTAAGGTTCACTTAGCGATTGATGCGGAAACCCTGGAAATTCGAGCGATTGAAGTCACATCGAATCGCGTCGGTGATGCACAAGCCTTGCCCGACATGCTGAATCAGATACCCCGCGTTGAACGCATCGATTCAATCAGCGGCGACGGCGCTTATGATACTAAGAATGTGTATAGTGCGATTGCTGATCAAGGTGCCGAGGCGATTATTCCCGTGCGCAAAAACGGCAAACCCTGGAAAGAAAATACATCCGGGGCTCAAGCCCGCAATGAAACGCTTCGAGCGATGCAGCGACTGGGTGGAGCCATCTGGAAGAAATGGAGCGGTTATCATCGTCGTAGTTTGGTGGAAACTAAAATGCGTTGCTTCAAGCGATTGGGCGAACGCGTCAATGCGCGAATCTTCAATAGCCAAGTGGCCGAGTTACAAATTAGGGCGGCACTATTAAATCGTTTTACCCAGTTGGGTACGCCGATTACTGTGGTCGCGCCCTAAATCCGTCTGGGGATTTGGGGTAAGGGGCAATTTACCCTTGACTCAATTTATGCAACAAAGCCTTTTTGATCCACTAAATGACTCTATTGCTATAAGTAATTCTTTCAGCTTGCTTTTGTCCGTTATAGCAGCGAAGTTGTTAGTTTTTGGTGTAGATAAAGCGCCTTTTAATGGGTTGGTAACATCATTTTCAATTCTGCCGGTAGCAATGCCATATCTAAATATTTCGCCACATGTTCGTAGTGTGCGATGTGCTGATTCAATCGCCCCTCTTTTTTCAATCTTCTGGATTACTTGTAATAATTCCTGAGCTGAGATTTCAGAAATCTGTTTACTTCCAATGTACGGGAATACATCTCTTTCCAATCGGCTATAGAGTCTAACTTTGTATGACTCAACCATTTGTTGCATCTTCTTCTGATACCATTCATCAGCAACAAACTTGAATGAATCAATTGGACATAATCCATTTCGCTCACGTTCTTGCATTTGCAGAGCTTTGAACAATGTTTCCTTAGTAACTTTTCGTGTATCTGATGGATCAATTCCTTGTGCAACTTGTCGCTTAAGTTCAGTTGCTTTTTTTCTGGCATCCGCAAGGGTTGTTGTTGGGTAAGTTCCCAGTGATAATGTTTTGCGTTTAGTGTTAATTGTGTAATCAAGCCTCCACCATCTTGAGTTGTTCGGTTTTACAAGAAGGTACAGGCCATTGCCATCACATAGACGAACATCTTTTATGGATGGCTTTGTATTACGGATAGTTGTGTCAGAAAGAAGTTCTTTAGCCATGAGCAGGAACTCCATTTGCAGTAACTATTTTTGCAACACTTGCAAAAAATAGAGTTCCTGTTGAAGTTACTGTACCCATTCGCAGTAACTGTACTAACCTGGGTACAGATTTCAGGCATAAAAAAAGCCAAGTCATTGATTTTAATGAACTTGACTTTCTTTCGGATACTGCATTTTTATGAATTGGTGGCGATACCGGGAATCG
>JBJSYX010000140.1:0-2000 GCA_046090005.1 Methylomonas sp.
GGGTTTCAGGATCCATGCCGCCGATTTCGCCTGAAAATGCTGCAGTTGAGTTTTTTGGTCGCGAAGATAATGGACGCATTTATCGCGGCTTATTGGAACAAGCGAATCGAGGCACTTTATTTTTAGGTGAAATCGGCGGCATGGATCCTGAAACCCAAGCGCGTTTATTAAGTGCTTTGGAATCGAGTTCATTTTTGCGGGTCGGCGGTAGTCAAGCGGTTCATGTTGATGTGCGGGTGGTCGCTTCGACTCGCATGGCTTTAGATGAAGAAGTGAATAGTGGCCGTTTTCGGCAAGATTTGTATTATTTGTTAAATGTCGTGAAATTAGACATTGAGCCGTTGCGCGAACACAGCGAAGATGTGCCAAATTTGCTCAATTTCTACGTCGATCATTTTATTGTTCAGGAAAAACTACCGTTCCGACGCTTCTCAATGGCGGCGCAGAACTACCTGCGAAATTACACTTGGCCGGGTAACGTCCGCGAATTACGCAATTTAGTACAACGCTTGATGATACTGGGTGCGGGCGATGATATTGAGCTTGATGAAGTGAAAAGTGCGTTGGGCTCAATTGCCGAACAGCCAAAGCTAGGCACCAATGTACCGGAGTTTTTTAACCTGCCATTAAAAGAAGCACGAGATCATTTTGAAAAATCTTATCTCGAATATCACTTCGAAAAAAATGGCGGCAGCGTTGCAAAATTGGCCTCTGCAATCGGCATGGAACGCACGCATTTATATAGAAAACTCCACTCGCTGAAAATCAAACTTTAAATTAACTTGAAGTTATTGCTTGCTTTGAGTAGAATTCGCCCTCTTTATACACAGTCTTAACTAATATAGAAGCAAAGATGAAAACATTTAGTGCAAAGCCCGCAGAAGTTAAGCGCGATTGGTACGTGGTTGATGCAGAAGGAAAGACGCTTGGTCGCCTTGCTACTGAAATTGCACGACGTCTTCGCGGCAAACACAAACCCGAATACACACCACATGTCGATACTGGCGATTACATCATTGTTATCAACGCTGAAAAAATTGGCGTAACCGGTAACAAAGAAAAAGACAAAATGTACTACCACCATACTGGTTATGTTGGCAACATGAAGTCAGCGTCATTAGGAAAACTGAGACAAACTTTTCCAGATCGCATTATCAACACCGCCGTGCAAGGCATGCTACCTAAAAATCCTTTAGGTCGTGCAATGTTCAAAAAATTAAAAGTTTACGCAGGTTCTGAGCATGGTCACCAAGCTCAACAACCTAAAGTTTTAGAATTTTAAGCAGGTAGATAGTCTATGGCAGCTCAATACTACGGAACAGGTCGTCGCAAAAGCGCAGTCGCTCGCGTCTACGCAACAGTCGGTTCAGGAAATTTCACTATCAACAAACAACCTGTTGAACAATATTTTGGCCGCAAAACCGACGAGATGATCGCCAGACAACCTCTGGAACTCCTAGGTAAAGGCACAGATTTTGATATTAACATCATCGTTAGCGGTGGCGGCCCTTCTGGTCAAGCTGGCGCAATCAGACATGGTCTAACCCGTGCTTTGATGGTATTCGATGAGTCATTAAGATCGCCATTGAGAAAAGCCGGTTACGTTACTCGTGATTCTCGCGTTGTTGAACGTAAAAAAATCGGTCTTCACAAAGCCAGAAAACGTCCACAATACTCAAAACGTTAATCGTTTCGTTTATTTGGAACGCAAAGAAGCCGCTTTTCAGCGGCTTTTTTGTCGCCTAAATTATCACAATTCAAAGCAATATTGACTTAAAATCAAAGAACGATTTGGCACAACCAAAGCCGCTACGAGATCATTCACCTGCAAATCAGCAACCACCCAATCATCAGCCCCCCCAAATCCATCAGGGATCGTTACAAACCGATTTAAGTCAGGTAAGCACAATTCACACTGATCAAGCCCCAAAACAATCCCTCGCCCCACAGCCTTCACAAAAGCCTCTTTCCTAACCCACAATTGATAAAACGCTTGCATC
>JBJSYX010000141.1:0-2302 GCA_046090005.1 Methylomonas sp.
TACTGAAAATTCTTGAAAAAATGGTTGAGCTAAAAGCATCGGATTTATTTATTACCGTTGATAGGCCACCTACGTTCAAATGTAAGGGTAGTTTAATTGAATTAGACTCTGCCGTACTTAGCAAACAACAAGTGATTGAAATGCTGAAAAGCATTATGAGTGAAGCACAGCAAGCCGAATTTGAAGATACTAAAGAATGTCAGTTTGCATATTATATTCCTAGTCTATCACGGTTTAGAGCTAGCACTTTTATGCAAAAAGATGTGCCAGGCGCTGTAATTAGAAGAATTCAATCGACGATTCCAAACCACAAAACGTTGGGTATTCCTGATGTATTGACCGATTTAATTATGTATAAACGTGGGCTAGTGATTTTTGTCGGTGCAACTGGGGCTGGTAAATCAACATCATTGGCAGCATTGATTAATTATCGAAATCAAAACAGTAGTGGTCATATTATTACTATCGAAGATCCCATTGAATATATACATCCTCAGTTGGGTTGTATTGTCACTCAGCGCGAAGTTGGGATTGATACTGAATCTTTTCAAGTAGCCCTGAAAAATGTCTTACGCCAAGCACCCGATGTGATTTTAATTGGCGAAGTTCGTGATAGGGAAACCATGCAACATGCTATTAGCTTTGCGGAAACCGGTCATCTATGTGTGTGTACTTTACACGCCAATAATGCTAGTCAGGCATTAGATAGAATTCTGCATTTTTTTCCAGAAGAAATACATAGGCAATTATTTCTTGATTTATCTTTAAATTTGCGAGGGATTGTGGCACAGCAATTAATCAATAGTGCTGATAGTGAACATTGTTTTCCAGTATTTGAAATTTTGATTAATACGCCATTGGCAGCTGATTTAATTCGTAAAGGCGATATTGCTGGGTTGAAAAACTTGATAAAGAACTCCCCAGAACAGTGAATGCAGAGTTTTGATCAGGCTTTATTTGAAATGTATGCGGCAGGTAAAATTCAGTATAAAGATGCCTTGAGTTTCGCTGAGTCGCGAAATGAAGTTAGATTAATGATTAAGCTAGCAGAAAATGCTAGTCCCTTTGAAGTCGATGTTATGCAATTAGCTGAACCGCATTGATATTATATTTATAATGGAACTATTTTATGGATTTTTCATATCTTCAACAATCAACATTAATGCTATTGTTGTTTGTGTTTTTTGTTAGTTTGATGGTAGGCAGTTTTCTAAATGTTGTTATTTACCGTTTGCCATTGATGCTGGAAAAATCATGGCTTACCCAGAGTCAGGAGTTTTTAGGGCTTCCTATTGATAATAGTGAAAGATTTGATTTATCTCTACCAGGTTCGCATTGTCCAAAATGCCATGCAGAAATTAAATGGTTTCAAAATATTCCGGTTATTAGTTATTTGGTTATAAGAGGGCGGTGTGGTAATTGTGGAACGAAAATTTCTTGGCGCTACCCTATGGTCGAGTTGTTGACTGCTATCTGTTCAGTATTCGTTGCATGGCGAGTTGGCTATTCAGATCAATTAGCTTTTATGCTGCTTTTGACATGGGTATTAATCACATTAAGCTTTATTGATTTAGACCATCTGTTGTTGCCCGATATTATTGTAATTCCTACATTGTGGTTAGGGTTGGCAATTAGTACCAATGCTATTATTGTTAGTAGTTCAGAAAGTATTATTGGTGCAATTGTTGGTTATCTATCCTTGAGGATTGTTTATCATTTTTATAAATTTTTGACCAAAAAAGAGGCAATAGGTTATGGCGATTTTAAATTGATCGCTGTTTTTGGTGCGTGGTTTGGTTGGCAGATTTTGCCTGTTATTGTTTTTGTATCTGCATTCTTAACATTGTTTGTCAGTTTATGCTTAATGCTTTTAAAAAGTCAGGAGTGGTCTAAGCCAGTACCTTTTGGACCTTATTTAGCAATCGCAGGTTGGAGTGCTATGCTTTATGGTCATGATTTTATTAAATGGTATAGTAAGATGTTTTTTTAGGTGGTTCTGGGTTACAAGTAATGTTGTAACCCAGTTTGAGCTTTTAATTCCAATTGAAGGTTTGTATATATCTTGGTAGTGATAGATACTTCTTTGATTTATATGGGGTAAATATTAACTTATTTCCGGAAACTTTGTCGACACTTAGATTTCCGTTAATAATTTCTGGCTTGTTTGTAATAAGATTCAGTTTTTCATTAGTGATGAATATTTCAATATCACGTTGACCTGCTGGAAGTAATATAGGTTGTGTTTGATCAAGAGTGGTCGAAAAGTGTATGGATTGTGTCTGATTTGAAGTTATTGTCTCGG
>JBJSYX010000142.1:0-5205 GCA_046090005.1 Methylomonas sp.
CTTGCCGATAAGCGCGGTGTCCGGCTTGTTCATCGGCTAATGAAAAACGGCAGTCGAAGATAATCCAGTTCGGATTATTGAGGTGCTTGGCGAGTTCGCTGGCGCTGATTAAAGTGCTGTAGCTCATGTTTTTAAATCTCCAAAATAATTTTGCCAAAATGTTGGCTGCTGATTAAACGTTGATGGGCTAGTTCGGCTGATGCCAAGGGAAATACGGAATCGATGATAGGTTTGACGCTGCCATTGTCTAATAAAGGCCAAACCTGCTGGCGCAATTGCTGGGCAATTTGGCCTTTAAAATGATCGTCACGACCACGCAAGGTCGAGCCGGTGATGGTTAGCCGTTTCGCCATCACCGACCATAAATTAATTTCACTGCTATTGCCGTTTTGAATCGCAATTTGTATCAGACGGCCTTCCAAGGCTAGGCATTTAAGGTTACGCGGAAAATAATCGCCACCGATGATGTCGAGAATTAGGTTGACGCCTTGTTGTGCGGTTAGCTGTTTTATCACAGCGACAAAATCATCCTGTTTATAGTTAATGGCGGCATCAGCGCCTAAAGCCAGACAGCGTTGGCATTTTTCTTCGCTACCAGCGGTGACGTAGACAGTACTGCCAAACGCTTTAGCCAGTTGAATTGCGGTGGTGCCAATCCCGCTACTGCCGCCGTGAATTAAGACAGTTTCATCGGCTTGTAAGCCGCCACGATTAAAGACATTACTCCAAACCGTGAAAAAGGTTTCTGGTAGGGCGGCGGCTTGGATAAAGCTAAAACCGTTGGGAATTGGTAAACAACACGCCGCGCTGGCTAGGCAATATTCGCTATAACCACCGCCATTAACCAAAGCGCAGACTTGATCGCCAATTTTAAATTCGCTGACTGCGTGACCGATTTCGATAATCGTTCCAGCCACTTCCAAGCCCAAAATCGGTGATGCACCGGCTGGGGCTGGGTATAAACCTTGGCGTTGCATTAAGTCTGGACGGCTGATGCCGGCGGCGGCGACTTTAATCAAGATTTGATGGGGTGCTGGAATCGGCTTGGGCAATGGGCTTAATTGCAGTGAATTAGCGATGATTTCGATAGCTTGCATGAATCAAAGGTGTTTAGAAATGACGATAAACTTTATTATAGGCATCTTTAGGGCTTCGGCGCTGTTTGCTGGAGCGGGTTTTATCAGCTTTTAATGAGAAATAGACAACATGATACGGGCAGGCATTGTCGGCGGCACTGGTTACACTGGGGTAGAGTTATTACGAATTTTGGCGTTGCATCCGGCTGTGGAAGTGACTGCGGTGACATCGCGAGCGGATGCTGGGCAGCGAGTGGATAAGGTTTATCCAAGTTTGCGCGGTTACTGTAATGCGCTGTTTAGTTTGCCGGAATTAGATAATTTACTGGCTTGTGATGTGGTGTTTTTCGCGACGCCGAACGGTACAGCGATGAGCATGGCGGCTGAATTGCTGGATCGCGGGATTAAGGTGATTGATTTATCGGCTGATTTTCGGATTAAAGACGTTAAAGAATGGGAAAAATGGTACGGCATGGCGCACGCCAGCCCGGATTTAATCGCTGAAGCGGTTTATGGTTTGCCGGAAATTAATCGTGAGGCGATTAAACAAGCGCGTTTGATTGCCTGTCCGGGTTGTTATCCGACCGCTGTGCAGTTGGGCTTTTTGCCGTTGATTGAAACGGGTGCGATTGAGGTTGGTAGTTTGATTGCTGATGTGAAATCCGGTGTCAGTGGCGCTGGGCGTAAAGCCGAGTTGTCATCGTTAATGAGCGAAGCGGGGGAAAGTTTCAAAGCTTATGGTGTCCGCGGTCATCGCCATTTGCCTGAAATTAAACAAGGCTTACAACTGGTTGCAGGTGGCAATGTCGGTTTGACCTTTGTGCCGCATTTGACGCCAATGATTCGCGGTATTCACGCCACTTTGTACGGGCGTTTGAAGCAAACGGTCGATTTACAAGCTTTGTTTGAGCAGCGTTATCAAGATGAGCGCTTTGTTGATGTTTTGCCAGCGGGTAGCCATGCCGATACCCGTCATGTACGCGGCAGTAATCGTTGTCAGATTGCGATTCATCAGCCACAAGGCAGTGATACCGTGGTGATTTTGTCGGTGATTGATAATCTGGTGAAAGGGGCTTCTGGACAGGCGGTGCAGGCGATGAATTTGCTGTTTGGTTTGCCAGAAAACCAAGGGCTGGAAACGGTAGCCTTGTATCCATAACAACATAGCATCAAAGGCAGCTGATTTTTGGGGAAAATGAGTTGCTTTTGGTGCAATAAAACAGCACTGGTTGTTTCTTGTTCAACAAGTTAGCCGTTAGTAAATTTCTCCAAAAATCGGTATTTTTCTTTTATTTTCTTGCTGATTTAGCAGTTAAGAAAATCTTCTTTTTGCTATTCAAGCGAAAAACTGTGGCATATGACGCAAAATCGCATGATTTGTGTGTCATATCACATAGTTTAATTAAATCAGTAGTTTAGTTAGTTATCCTGCGACAATTAGCCACGTTTTATAAACCCCAAAAAGCGGTTAACCTTGGCTTTTTTTAGTCTATAAAATCAGTTTTTTAGTGTTGTATTAGAGAAAAATTCTCCAGAAATTTGATCAATATCAAATGCTTGGTATGGATTCTGCTACATGATTAATAAAGCGTTTTTGGTGGTAATGGAATTGTCATAAACGTTAGATAAGCTTTGCTGTTGAGGTTGTCATTCAAAAGCAGACATCGTTTAGATTTTTTAACAGTTTTTTACATGATTGATGTGGAATCTTCGCAGTATTTTAGTAAAGCCAATCAGTTGGCAAAGGTGGATTTATGAAAATGTTAAGTAACACAAAGCGTTTGTTTTATGCAGTTATCTTCTCTGTTAGTGCCTTAATTGTTAGCCAATCGATTGTCAGCGCTGCCCCAGTTTTAAGACTTAACGCTGCTTTAGAAGAGATAAAATCGATCAGTCTTGAGTACGGCATGGATTTTGTCACCCGATTTGAAATTTCACCCGAGATTGTTGATTTTGCGACTATCGCAGGGATGGGGTTAGTTTTGTTTTGCTTGAGTTGCAATCGTTCGGTTGTTAGCAATCGAAGTTATCGTCGAAAAGTTTTGTAAGAAAAAGCCAAGGGAAACCGCCAAAAGGGGTTTCCCTTTTTACTTTATTCTAAGCAAGCTGATTTTTGATTTTCACTAGCCAGCTTTTCAAATCATCCAAATAACAATAAGCCACTGGAATCACCAGTAAGCTTAACAGCGTTGAAGTCACTAAACCGCCTAACACAGCAATCGCCATTGGGCTTCTGAAAGAGGCATCAGCTTCACCCAAACTTAATGCGATTGGCAACATTCCCGCCCCCATAGCAATCGTGGTCATCACAATTGGCCTAGCCCGTTTCAAGCAAGCATCCAGCAAAGCCTCCGTGCGCGATAAACCCTGATCACGGCGGGCAACGATGGCATATTCAATCAATAAAATCGAGTTTTTGGTGGCAATCCCCATCAACATAATCAAACCAATTAACGACGGCATCGAGAAACTTTTTCCGGCTAGTAATAAGGCGACAAAGCCACCGCCAAATGATAAGGGCAGGGCGGCTAGAATCGTAATCGGTTGCAAAAAGTCTTTAAACAGCAAAATCAGCACGATAAAAATACACAACACGCCCGTCAACATCGCTACGCCAAAGCTGGTAAACAGCTCGCCCATCATTTCGGCATCGCCAACGCTGATTTGTTTAACCCCAGCCGGTAAATTTTGCATACTAGGCAAAGCTTGTACTGCCCGAGTGACATCGCCTAGCGGCAAACCAGATAGCTCAATTTCGAAATTGATATTTCGCGAGCGATCATAACGATCAATCACCGCAGGGCCACTAGACAATTCTAATTTGGCGACTTGGCTTAACATCACCGCCCCGGCATTGAGATTGCTGGTCGGAATCGCTAAACGTTCTAATACGCTTAAATCCTGACGGCCTTCGCTGGCCAGTTTGACGACGATGGGAATTTGTCGTTGCGCTAAATTCATTTTAGGCAAAGACATGTCGTAATCACCCAAAGTGGCAATTCGCAAGGTTTCAGCAATTGCGGCACTGGTAACGCCTAAGTCAGCAGCACGGGCAAAATCAGGACGAACCGCAATTTCCGGTCTGACCAATGCCGCGCTAGAGGCAACATTGCCCAAGCCAGGAATGGTTCTTAAATCACGCTCAACATTACGAGCCGCTGTATTCAATGCTTGTGGATCATCGCCACTCAACACTAATACATATTTTTCGCCTGAAGCCGCTAAACCGACTTTAGTTCGCACCCCCGGCAAAGCTTGCAGGGCTTGACGGATGTTTTGCTCAATCACTTGTTTACGGACTGGACGCTGTTGGCGATTGGCTAATAACACGGTTAAAGTGGCTTTGCGCACTTCACCATTGCCGGATTTGTTAGCACTCATCGGGTCACTGCCGGCTGTGCCTGCACCAATCGTAGTGTAAATACTTTTGACATAGGGCACGGCTTTAACTAATTGCCGAGCTGCTTCCGCTGATGCTTGGGTTTGCGCCAAGGTCGAGCCGGGTGGCAGTTCAACAAACACTTGGGTTTGTGGATTGTCGTCGGGTGGAATAAAGCCAGTTGGTAACAGCGGAATCAATAAAATAGAACCAACAAAAAACGCGCCCGCACCGAGCATGGTGGTTTTTCGATGCTTTAAACACCAAGCCGCCATCTGCATATAAACCGTCATTAAGCGTCCTTGGGCGGGGACTTGATGATGGTTATTTTTCAACAAATAAGCCGACATCATTGGCGTTAACATCCTTGCAACCACCAGTGAGGCGATAATCGCAAACGCCGCTGTCCAGCCAAATTGTTTGAAAAACCGACCCGCGATACCACTCATAAATGCGGTTGGTAAAAATACCGCGACTAATGAGAAGGTGGTAGCAACCACGGCAAGGCCAATTTCATCCGATGCTTCCATGGCTGATTGATAAGCGGATTTGCCCATTTGTTGATGGCGGACAATGTTTTCGACTTCCACAATCGCATCGTCAACCAAAATCCCAATCACCAGCGATAAAGCCAGCAAGGTGACGACATTCAAAGAAAAGCCCAGATATTGCATGCCAATAAAGGCCGGAATTACGGATAAAGGCAATGCGACTGCTGAGATAAAAGTTGCGCGCCAATCACGCAAAAAT
>JBJSYX010000143.1:0-3927 GCA_046090005.1 Methylomonas sp.
GTTGAATCCGTTGTTGAATATCAGCCAAGGTTATGGCTTTAATCGCAGGCTTATTGCTTGCCGCAGTGGCAAAATTCAATGCCATGAAAAACAACAACAAGACCGAAACGTGGGCAGGACGAGAAAAATTAACTGTCATCTATTTGAAAAGTAAAGACAAAATCTAAAAAATACGAGAAGGATAGAAATCCAATGAGCGAAATGGAAGGTGTCATTAAATATCACCTTAATCATCAGCATAAACCACTACCTACAAATATCAATCTTAATCCGCTTAATGCTTGGCGTTGCGTACTGTATCAACTGCAATTAATCGGCCAAAACCCCGAAAAATATGACGGTTTAGGTTACGGCAACATTAGTCAACGCCTCGCATTGAATAGTTCAGCGTTTGTGATTTCCGGGACTCAAACAGGTCATTTAGCGAAACTGAGCCTAAATGACTACGCCTTAATCGACAGCGCCTCAGTCGAACGAAACCAGATTAACTCATCCGGTTTAACTGCTCCGTCTTCTGAAGCACTGACTCATGCCAGTGTTTACCAACATGATGCAACAGCACAAGCGGTGATTCATGTTCATAGTCCACAAATCTGGCGCCAGACTCTGGCTTTAAATCTGCCACATACCAAGGCGGAGATTGCCTATGGCACCACAGAAATGGCGCAAGCGGTTAAAGCGTTGATGAATTCCGAGCAAAGCAATCAATTGCCGCTATTTACCATGCTCGGTCATGAAGATGGCATCGTGGCTTGGGGCACTACATTAGAACAAGCGGCGGCGGTATTAATCCAGCAGCTTGCCAATGCGATGGCGCTCGAGCCTGTAGGTTACATTCCATGCACCAAGCCAAAAGGGTAACTAATGCATAAATGCCCCCTTGCACTCCCTTGAGCAATTGGCTGGGTGTTAAAATAAATTTTTTATCCTTTTACCTAGTAATCCAATGCCCGAAATCATCATCTACACCGCCCCACTCTGCCCCTATTGCACGATGGCAAAACGCTTGCTTGAACGCAAAGGCACCAGTTACAAAGAAATCAACATCGACTCCCAACCCGGCTTACGCGAAGAAGTGATGACCAAAACCCGCCGCCGCACCGTACCGCAAATTTTTATTGGCGAACTTCATGTCGGTGGCTTTGACGATTTACAAGCATTGGACAGACAAGGCGAACTTGACCCTTTATTACAAGCTTAAGGATTTCCCATGCCGATTCTCAGCGAAATTTACGTTTATCCGGTTAAATCATTAGCTGGTTTTTCTGTTCAACAATGGTCGGTGGCTAAAACCGGCTTGCGTTATGATCGACAATGGATGCTGGTTGACCAACAAGGCTTATTTTTAAGCCAACGTCGTTTGCCGAAAATGGCTTTGATTAAGACCCGAATTGCTGACAATCAACTTTGGCTATCGACAGACCATAAAAACGAGATTGGCATTGCACTAGAACCGGTTGGCGGTGAGGATATTGTTGTCAGTATCTGGGATGATCAATGCCTAGCAAAAACCGTGTCCGATAGCATCGATGCTTGGCTCAGCGATTTTCTTCAACACCCCTGTCGCTTGGTTTATCACCCCCAAGATCGGATCAGAAAAGTCGATCCAGATTACGCAACCGACCAAGACGAAACTGCTTTTTCTGATGGCTTTCCATTTTTGATTATTTCCGATGCTTCGTTACACGCTTTTAATCAAGCCGCTGATTTGGATTTGTCGATGCAACGCTTCCGCCCCAATTTAGTGGTCAGCGATTGCCAAGCCTACGCTGAAGACTATTGGCGCAACATCAGTATCAATCAAATCAATTTCAGACTCCCCAAACCCTGCTCACGCTGCTCTGTACCGGCGATTGACCCAAACACCGCAATCAGCAGTAAAGCACCATTAACGGCTTTAGCGCAATTACGGCAAGCAAATCATAAAGTCTATTTTGGCCAAAACGCCTTGCATGACCGCTTGGGAATACTGACGGTCGGTGATGAAGTGGTGGTTAATTTGACAGGAGAAAGTCAGCCGATTTTGGATTAAACCAATTCGGGTTGGTAAAGCAAGGTGCATTGCCTTAGCCAATACACCTTGCAAACTGCACTTGAGCGTATTAAATCAACTCCCCCAGCCGCGTATCAAACTCAATTTTCCAACGTTGGCCATCGCGACGAGAAACGGCTTGTAACTCTAATGTGCCAATTTCAGTCGCTGCAACTGAGAGATGTACAGGTACGATTTCACCAGCAGCGTGGCCTTCTTCTGGCAGGGTAATTTCGATTTCGTCTAACTCATCCAGTTCGTCATCTTGCCAATATTCCAAGCGAGTACCGGCTTGATCTTCGCGCCGAGTTTTGGAACCAAAAAACCGGAAACGCACAGGTTCACCAATCACTAAGCCAAACTCTTCATTCGGCAAATCTTGTTCGGTGCCCTCTTCCATGCCTAATGGCGCGATGCACAAGGCTTCGATTTCCGGCGCCATGCCTGGCACTGCTGGCATCGCGGTTTCAACGCCCACATAGTAAGCAGCCGATGTACCACCTTTAATCCGCACCCCTTTACCTTGACGAACAAAACCAAAATAAGAGGCACCACGCGCTACCGCCAAGTCTAAATCAGCGCCTTGCAATAATCTTGCCTCCGGTGCTTGTTCAGCGTGTAGCCATTGATTCAAGGTTTGCATTAAACGCTCTGACAAGATGCTGGCTTTAAACACCCCACCGTTAAACAACACGCTGGTTGGATGTAAGAAACTGGCTTGCTCCGGTAAATTGATGTCTTTTAAATCATTGGCGGCACCAATTTGACGCGATAAAAACGCCGCTAAATGGCGAGTAATCGCCGCATCTTGGGCATAAGGCAAACCAGCACTGCGCAAACCACTACGCGGTTTAACTGCCGGTCTATCGGTAGCATTCACCACCGGTAAAAAGCCTTCGACTAACACCCGATTGAGTTCTTCTCGATTTAGTTCACTGCGTAAAGTGCCGCCGATTAAAGCCGAGCCACGGCTGGCTATTACTAATGGAATCGCATCTACATCGGCTTGGCTAAACAATTTTTCTTTGGCTTCGCGGCAAGCATGGGTCAAGGCTTGAATTTGCCAGGATTCCAAACGCTTGCCGGTTTCCGCTTCGATTTTGGCTTTGACGGTGTAAGCCAAGGCCAAGTCCATATTGTCACCACCCAACAAAATGTGGTCGCCGACCGCCACCCGCGTTAATTGCAAATTACCATCATCTTCGGTGACTGCGATTAATGATAAGTCAGTAGTACCGCCACCGACGTCAATTACCA
This sequence comes from Methylomonas sp., assembly GCA_046090005.1. Classification (GTDB taxonomy): domain Bacteria; phylum Pseudomonadota; class Gammaproteobacteria; order Methylococcales; family Methylomonadaceae; genus Methylomonas. Next base: position 3,290 of record JBJSYX010000143.1, read on the forward strand.
AAATTACGTCGCCGACTGAAACGTGACTACGCCAATCGCCTTCGCTGTTTTCAATCCAACTATATAAAGCCGCTTGTGGTTCTTCTAGCAACACCGCTTGATGTAAACCGATAGCACGCGCCGCTTCAACGGTTAATTCACGCGCAGCAGGGTCAAATGAGGCTGGAACAGTGATGGTTAAATCTTGTTGGTTTAACGGATGCTCTGGAAATTGATAATTCCAGGCATCACGCAAATGCTGCAGATAAGCTTTGCTGGCAATAAACGGTGAAATCCGACTAACATCATCCGGCGCTTCTGAGGGCAAAATCGCTTGTTTGCAATCAACGCCAGCATGACATAACCAGCTTTTAGCACTAGCAACCAAACGAATAGGCGTTTTACTACCTAAATTACGGGCAATATCACCCACTAAATATTCAGCGTTTCCGGTCCAAGGCAAAGCACTGGCACCGTCACTGATTTCAGCTTCATGCGGCAAATAAACAAATGACGGCAATTGCAATTTGTCTTCAATTACACCGGGCGAGGTTAATTGCGGCACCGCTAACACGGTGGGAATCGCTTGTTCATCAGCGGTGGTTAAATCCAGATAGGACAAGACACAATGGGTAGTCCCTAAATCGATACCGACTGAA
>JBJSYX010000144.1:0-6068 GCA_046090005.1 Methylomonas sp.
TTTAAAAAGCCATTGCTGTTTAAAGTCGGTGAAACGGTAACTTTTCGCTTTGAAACCGATAAGCGAGTAGTGGCAAATCAGCCGATTGTCGATATTGATGCACAAATTACTGATATTAGTAGTAATGGTGCGATTGCGGTGAAATTGCTGAGTAGCAGTGTTGAAGCCGGTGCGACGTTTTGGCAATGGGTCGGTGGTAATTATGTCGATTTACGTCATAAGTCATTGCAGTTTGAGCGAGATAAACGCGCTAAATAGCGGCCTTAAAACGACACTTGTTTTCTTTGCCGACGCTCCGCCAATTGATGAATCAATCACGCACTCATAATCAGGCCAGTGCCGATGATGACTTTTAAACTGACCGATTCTTGATTGGCGGTGTAACCCAACCATAACGATAAAACCGGTGTCATCAAGTTAATCATTGCCACTTGAGTGGCCGGTAAATGTTTTAACACATAGTAATAAAGCGCAAAACCAAAAGTGGTGGCGATTAAGCCTAAGTAAATCACGGCAAATAAAGTTTGCTGGGGGATTTGTGCAGGAATTTCGCCATCCAGCCAATACCAAGATGCCCAATACAGCGGCAAGGATAGCAACATACCGCCGCTGATTTGTTGAATCGCTGGTAATTGCGCGTCAATCCGTTTCACCCAAATCGCGCTTAAAGCGTGAATAAAAGTCGATAACAACATCGCCGCTACACCAATCAATGCTTGCTCGCTTAATGCGATTGCTGACATAAACATGACGACTAGACCAGCAACGCCCAAACTATAAGCGACCAGTTTTAACCAGCCTAAGCTAGGTTCTTTTAAAATTGCTGCCGCCATGAATGCAGTCATAAATGGACTTAAACCAAAAATCACCGACATCCAGCCTGAGGGAATAAATTGCGCCGCCCAGTAGGTGATGATCATACTCAAATAGAGCTGGACACTGACCGCCAGATAAGTCCAGCAAGCAGGGCGGTTAAAGCGGATAGCTTGGCGGGTGATGAGTAATAACAACAGTAAACAAGCGGCACCAATCGACATTCGTGCCGTGACTCCCATCACAAAACTGATGCCTTCACTGCTCCATTTAATTGCCAATGGTGTGGTCGTCCAGACTAAAACCACACCGAGATAGGCTAATTTAATTGCCATGAATTAGTTGCCTTGAATGATTTGTAAATAGCGTTTTAAGGTGCTTTGTTCTAAATCGGCGACCAAGTCGATAAACAAATCATAATTTTTTTCGGTATGGGCTGTATCCAATGCTTGGTAATAGCTTAGGCGCTGTTCAACAGGAATGATGATCGGCAGATAGCCGTGACGCATTAATTCAAAATTCATCAACAGTCGCGAAGTACGGCCATTACCATCAACAAACGGATGAATACCGACAAAATCAACGAGCAAGCGTGCGGCTAATTCCACCGGATGCAAATTGGCATTGGCTTGATATTGCTTAATCAAATTAGTCATGGCTTCAGGCACTTTAAAATAATTAGGCGGCAGATGTTCAGCACCGGCAATTACCACGTTTTCGTGTCGATATTGTCCGGCGTTATGGCTATCGATATTTTTCAACACTAATTGATGAATCGATTTAATTTGCCATTCGCTTAAGGCATTTTGGTTTTGTACCATGGCTTCGACGTAATCAATCGCTTCTTTGTGATTAATCACTTCAAAGTGTTCGCGCATTGATTTACCGCCAATAGTGATGCCTTCTAGTACGACTTTGGTTTCTTTTAATGTCAGCGTATTGCCTTCAATCGCGTTGGAATGATAGGTCCATTCCAAAACTTGCTGCTGATGCAAACTACGAACAGTGTGTTCGGGTAGTGGCCGTAAGCTATTCAGTTGCGATTTGAGTTGGTCGATTTCGCTAAAATGCTTCATCAATTATTCACGAGTCGATTAGCAATAATATCTTCCACCACCGATGGGTCGGCTAAGGTGGAAATATCGCCTAAGTTATCAAATTCATTAGCAGCAATTTTGCGTAAAATCCGCCGCATGATTTTGCCGGAGCGGGTTTTTGGTAAACCCGGTGCCCACTGAATGACATCCGGTAAAGCGATAGCACTGATTTCGGCTTTGATTAACTCCGCCAAGGCTTTTTTCAATTCAGCATCACCGGTGATGCCAACATTGAGGGTCACATAAGCATAAATGCCTTGGCCTTTTATCGGATGTGGGAAACCTACCACAGCCGCTTCTGCTACGTCATCATGCAAGACTAAAGCGCTTTCAATTTCGGCAGTTCCCAAACGGTGGCCAGAAACATTAATCACATCATCCACCCGTCCGGTAATCCAGTAATAACCGTCTTTATCACGTCGGGCACCATCACCAGCGAAGTAATAACCTAGAAACGGTTTGAAATAGGTTTCGATAAAACGTGGGTGGTCGCCGTAAATGCTACGCGCTTGTCCCGGCCAGGGGTGGGTTAACACTAAAATTCCTTCCGCCTCGCCTTCTAACAAATTGCCTTCGTTATCGACAATCGCCGGATTAACGCCAAAAAACGGCAAACTGGCCGAGCCCGGTTTTAATGCTGTCGCACCGGGTAGCGGGGTGATTAGAATGCCACCGGTTTCAGTTTGCCACCAAGTATCGACAATCGGACAGCGTTGTTCACCGACTTGATGGTAATACCATTCCCACGCTTCAGGATTGATCGGTTCGCCGACGCTGCCAAGAATCCGTAATGAACTGCGCTGGCTGGTTTTAAGCCAATCATTGCCTTGCGCCATTAAGGCGCGAATCGCAGTGGGCGCGGTGTAGAAAATATTGACTTGGTGTTTGTCGATCACTTGCCAAAAACGGTCGGCAGCAGGGTAGGTGGGAACACCTTCAAACATCAACGTCGTCGCACCGTTGCAAAGTGGCCCATACAGCACATAAGAATGCCCCGTTACCCAGCCAATATCAGCAGTACACCAATAAACATCGCCATCTTGGTAATCAAACACATATTTATGAGTCATTGCCGCAAACAGCAAATAACCGCCGGTGGTATGCAATACGCCTTTGGGTTTGCCGGTAGAGCCCGACGTATAAAGAATGAATAAAGGCTCTTCGGCGTCCATTGCTTCGGCTGGGCAGTCGCTTGAGGCGGCTTGCATGGCCGTGTGATAACAAACATCACGATGTTGATTCCAAGGTACTTCGTGGTCGCTGTGTTTAATCACAATCACGGTTGTTAGCTTAGGGCATTGATCTGCTGCTTTGTCGGCATTGATTTTAGAAGGCACTAATTTCCCACCGCGATAGCTTTCATCAGCGCAGATCAGAATTTTGCAATCGGCATCAATAATCCGGTCACGCAAAGCATCAGCAGAAAAACCACCAAACACAATCGAATGCACCGCGCCAATCCGCGTGCAAGCCAAAATCACTACGGCCGCCTCAGCAATCATTGGCAAATAAATACAAACCCGATCACCTTTTTGTACGCCTTGAGCTTTTAGGACATTGGCAAATTGGCAGACTTGTTGATGTAACTGGTTGTAAGTCAGGCTACTTTGTTGCTGTGGATCATCGCCTTCCCAAATGATGGCGATTTGCTCGCCGCGTTGTGCAAGGTGTCTGTCCAGACAATTCACGCTGACATTTAACTGGCCACCTTTAAACCAGTTGATTTGGCCTTTAGGGTAATCGTGTTCCAACACCTGTTGCCACGGTTGATGCCAATCTAAAAAAGCTTCAGCTTGTTCGGCCCAAAAAGATTCTGGGTCGTTAATGGATTGCTGATAAAGCTGTTGATAGCGTTCAGCATTAATGTGGGCTGCTGCGGAAATTTGTTGATTAACGGGATAAATCGGCTGTTCTGACATGGAAATCCTGATTTTTAAGGCACATTGCGGACACTTTGGCGGCTATTTTGCCAGAAAACATTGAAAATACCTTGTGGTTCAATTTGTTATTGGCTAATTGTCGAAAGAAATATTGAGAGTTTTGATGTAATGACGAAAACAAAAATCTTGACACACAAACGAGAATCATTATCATTTGTCTAAAGCAGTATTCTCTCGTACTGTTCTGGTGTGCTTTAAATGTAAGTCATTGTGTTTTGAGTACGCCTTTTATTTTTCGCAACTGAGGTGGTCTATGTCAGATGTCAATCAACAAGAATTAAGTCAAGCACATGCTAAAACCTGTGATTTGATGACACGCTTTATCAACGGTTACCAATCGCCAAGCTTGGCTTATGCGATTGTTGATCATCTCAGTCGCTTATTAACCCATCCTCAATTGTTAGCGTCTCATCGTCAGCGTTATTTACCTTTATTGGCGCATTGGCAAGTGATTGCTTATTCAATGTTAGAACAACAAATTCACAGCCAGCTATGATGAAAAAATCCGAACCTAAGCCGATTTCGGCGAATAGCCAACAGCGAATAACTAGCGAACAATTATTTGCAGGTAGTCATCAAGTAATCATTGTTCACAACGGCGAGGAATATCGCTTAAGGATTACCAGTAATGACAAATTAATCTTAACCAAATAGCTTTTTTAACTAGCCACCCCGCATGATTTGCTAGGCAGCCAATACTGAAAAAAATGAGTATCTATGCTTATCATGACCCAGACAGTTTTTACCCATCCACAACGTAAAATAAAATTAGCTTTAAGTGCATTATTGCCATTGAGCGCGGCTTTAAGCGCTGCGGTTTATGCGGGCGAGCCTGTTAATTCTCAAGAAGACTTATTGCTTGATGAAGTCAGCGTCACTGCTACACGAGACAAACAACCCAATTTAACCATCGGTTATCAGGCAAAAACTAATACCACTGCTGTCAAAACCGATACCGCTTTAATTGACTTGCCACAATCCCTGACTGTGATTACGCCGGAATTAATCAAAGACCAGAATATGCAAAGTATCGCCGATACCATTCGCTATGTGCCAGGGGTAGGAATCGCTCAAGGTGAAGGTAATCGTGATACACCGATTTTTCGCGGTAATAGTTCAACCTCAGATATGTATGTCGATGGGATTCGTGATGATGTGCAATATTACCGCGATCTGTATAACGTCGAGCGGGTTGATGTTTTGAAAGGGCCGAATGCGATGGTGTTTGGGCGTGGTGGCTCGGGTGGCTTGATTAATCGCGCCACCAAAGTTGCTGATTGGAGCGATACTCACGAGATGAATGTGCAGTTTGGCTCGTTTGATAAATACCGATTAACCGGCGACTTTGATCACGCTATCAATCAAGACGTTGCTGTGCGTTTAACCAGTATGTGGGAAAGTTCTCGTAGCTATCGCGAAGGCTTTGAAGCTGGCCGTTGGGGTATCAATCCCACCGTGTCATGGCGACCGAGCGATCAAACCAAAGTCACCTTGGGCTATGAGCGTTATGAAGATAATCGAGTTGCTGATCGAGGGATTACTTCTTATATGGGGCGGCCTGTTAAAACCTCGCCTGCGACTTTTTTTGGTGATCCTGAACGTAGTCCGACCGGAGCAACTGTTGATTCGTTTAATGCTGTGGTTGACCATGATTTTGGTGGTGGCGTTTCGATTCGCAACCGGACTCGCTATGCGATTTATGACAAGTTTTATCAGAATATTTTCCCAGGTGCAGTTAACGCCGCTGGCGATAAAGTGGCAATTTCTGCCTACAACAATGCTACCCAGCGCGAGAATTTCTTTAACCAAACCGATTTAAATTTTTCTTTAGATACTGGGTCTTTTAAGCATAAATTACTGACTGGTATGGAGTTTGGGCGTCAGGAAACTGATAATTTTCGTAATACCGGCTATTTCACTGATGTGGCTGCTAATGCGACTTCTGTCAATGTTGGGCTATATAATCCCATTTATAGAGGTAATGTTGTCTTTAGGCAAAGTACTACCGATGCGGATAATCATGGTGTGGCAACCATTGCTGCCGGTTATGTACAAGATCAAATTGAACTAACTAAACATTGGCAAGCGATTTTAGGTTTGCGCTATGACCGTTTTGAAGTCGATTTTCGCAATAATCGCAACGGTCAAATGTTTACGACTGCAGATGATTTGGTTTCACCGCGCGGTGGCCTGATCTTCAAACCATTTGGCGATCATT
>JBJSYX010000145.1:0-8567 GCA_046090005.1 Methylomonas sp.
CCAGAATATGCGTGGCGATACGATCTAGGAACCAGCGATCATGCGAAATTACCACTGCACAGCCTGGGAAAGCTAGCAAAGCCTCTTCCAAGGCCCGTAAGGTTTCAACGTCAAGGTCGTTGGTGGGCTCGTCAAGTAACAACAAGTTGCCACCGCTTTTTAGGAGCTTGGCTAAATGGACGCGATTACGTTCGCCACCCGACAACTCACCAATCCGTTTTTGTTGATCACCACCTTTAAAGTTAAAGCGTCCAACATAAGCGCGAGAAGGGGTTTCGTATTTACCAACCGTAATTACATCCAAACCATCAGAAATTTCTTCCCAAACGGTTTTTTTGTCATCCATGTCATCACGTAACTGATCGACATACGACAATTGTACGGTTTGACCAATGGTAATTTCACCCGAATCCGGTTTTTCAAAGCCCGCCATCATACGGAACAATGTCGTTTTACCGGCACCATTAGGACCAATAATGCCAACAATGCCACCCGGTGGTAATTTGAAGCTTAGATCGTTAATCAATAAACGGTCGCCAAAACCTTTGCTGATGTTGTTAGCATCAATCACCACATCGCCAAGACGAGGTCCGGGTGGAATATAAATTTCTTGGGTTTCGTTACGCTTTTGCACATCGACTGATGACAATTCTTCAAAACGTGCCAAACGCGATTTGCTTTTTGCATGGCGGCCTTTGGGATTGGAACGAACCCACTCCAACTCGGCTTGCATGGCTTTTTGGCGAGAGGTTTCTTGTTTTTCTTCCAATGCCAAACGTTTTTCTTTTTGTTCCAACCAAGAAGAATAATTACCTTCCCAAGGAATCCCCATGCCGCGATCAAGCTCCAAAATCCAGCCTGCGACATTGTCAAGGAAGTAACGATCATGGGTTACCGCAACCACGGTGCCAGTGTAATCGTGCAGGAAGCGTTCCAACCATGCCACCGATTCAGCATCTAAATGGTTAGTTGGCTCGTCAAGCAATAGCATGTCAGGTTTAGACAGCAATAAACGGCACAAAGCGACACGGCGTTTTTCACCACCGGATAATTTAGTGACGTCGGCATCCCAATCCGGTAAACGCAAAGCATCGGCGGCTATTTCTAAAGTCCGGTCAAGATTGTGACCATCGCAAGCGTTGATAATGTCTTCTAAGCGTGCTTGTTCGGCAGCTAAGGCATCAAAGTCGGCATCAGGCAAAGCGTAAGCCGCATAGACTTCATCCAGTTTTGCCAAGGCTTCTTTGATACCGGCAACCGCTTCTTCGATGTTGCCGCGCACGGTTTTGTTAGGATCAAGCTGTGGTTCTTGAGGTAGATAACCGATATTAATCCCTTTCAACGGAACTGCTTCGCCTTCAATTTCCTTATCAATCCCTGCCATAATTCTTAGCAAAGTTGATTTACCCGAACCGTTTAAGCCCAATACGCCAATTTTTGCGCCAGGGAAAAACGATAAAGAAATGTCTTTAAGGATGTGTTTTTTGGGCGGTACGATTTTACCGACCCTGTGCATGGAGAAAATATATTGCGCCATTGGATTGCTGCTAAAAAATCAAAAATGGCATTATACCTTGGCAATTGAGATTTTTAAGGGGCTTTATCTGTGAGCGGCAATAGCGACGCGGTTTTTATCGATATTCATTGTCATCATGCTTCTGATGATGCCGGACTAGCGCTGATTAGTTTTGATGTTGCTGAGTTTAATCCGCAGTTAGCCGAACGGCAGGTTTACAGTCTGGGTTTACATCCGTGGTTTATTGAACAGCAAGACTGGCAAGTTAGTTTACAAACCGTCGTAAATCATCGCAATTTACTGGCAATCGGTGAATGCGGTTTGGATAAAGCAATCAACACACCACTAGAGTTGCAAATGCAGGTATTCAAACAACAAATTCAATTAGCTAAACAATGGAACAAGCCTTTAATCATCCATTGTGTCCGTGCTTTTAATGAAATAATCCAGCTCAAACAGGTCAATCCTGATCTAAAAGCTTGGATTATTCACGGCTACAACGGCAAACCGCCAATGGCACAGCAATTAATCAAACACGGTTTTTATTTATCACTCGGCAAGGCCTTGTTAACTGAAAACAGTAACGCTCAACACACTTTGTCTATTCTGCCCTTAGAGCGATTATTTTTAGAAACCGACGCCGCTAACGATATAAGCATTAGCGCTATCTACGCTGCTGCGGCTAAAATTGCCGAAATCGATGTTTCGACATTAAAACAACAAATCTTGGCTAATTTTCAAAGAGTATTTCTGCATGACTGATTTAAGCTGGTTATCTCGTACCGAACTGTTGGTAGGTAAAGCTAAACTCGACAAACTACAAAACTCACATGTTTTGGTGGTGGGGATGGGCGGTGTTGGCTCGTTTGCAGCGGAGTTTATTTGTCGTGCTGGGGTAGGGCAGATGACGATAGTTGATGGTGATGTGGTCGATCCCAGCAATCGCAATCGCCAATTGCCGGCTTTAGCGACCACTCACGGTCAATCAAAAGCCGATGTAATGGGCGCCAGATTGCTATCGATTAATCCCGATTTAAAGCTACATATTCGCCATGAATTCATTACCCCCGACACTGCGGCTGATTTGCTGAGTCAGCCTTATGATTACATCGTCGATGCTATCGACAGCCTAACCCCCAAAATTCATCTGATTCGCGCGGCTAAAACCCGCAAAATGAAAATCATCAGCTCAATGGGAGCGGGCGGTAAATTAGATCCAACCCAATTAAAAGTGGTGGATATTTCCAAAACCTATAATTGTCCTTTTGCCCAATTTATTCGTCAGCGTTTACGTAAACAGGGTATTAGTCGCGGCCTAAAAGTGGTCTTTTCGCCGGAAGTGGTGGTTAAGGAATCATTGATGTACACCGATGGTAGCAACTACAAAAAATCTGCTTACGGCACAGTGTCCTATTTGCCTGCAGCATTTGGTGGGGTTTGCTCGTCAGTGGTAATTCGGCATTTAATTGCTGAAGTTGATAAACAACAATAAAACGATGTCAGAGATTATTTTACAAAAAAGCAGCCGTTTAATGGCTATGCGTGCATCGGTTACTGGCGCTAAAGCTGACGCAGTGGTTGAAAAACCGCTGTCGATTCAGCCGGATAAAAACCCCAAATTCAGCCCAGAACTACTGCAGGCTCGATACTTAATCGATCAACGCTTGGCTGAACTATTAAACCGATTGCCAGACGGTAAACAGCAGCGGTTATTTAAAATTCGCTATGGTTTTGAACCCGAACAACTCAAACAGCAGTCTTTAAAACAAATTTTTAGCAAACTTGAGATAAATCCCGCCCCAATCAAGCAATTCAGCACAAACCATCAGTCGCTATGGGAACTGAACTATAATGGCGAGCAACCCACTCAATTAACTGACTAAAAACAGTCAGCATTTTTATCAAAAAATCATGCGCTACACATTAGAACCAAACCAAGATTATCGCGACCAAAGCCTACGCCAAGATGCCGAACTTTCCTCAGCTGAACTTCAAGCCGATGCCGCCAAACATTATGATGATTGCTATCGCGATTATCTAGTCGCTTGGTGTAACCGCGATAACCTAGCCTTGCATTACGGCTATTGGGATCAAGCCACACCTTATAATCAACACCAAGCCTTGCTCAACAAAAACCAGGTTTTGTACGAAAAGGCCGAGATTAAAGCCACCGATAAAGTGCTAGATGCGGGCTGTGGTATCGGCGGTAGCAGTATCTGGATGGCAAAAAATCACGGCAATAGCGTCACTGGTATCACCATCAGTGCTCAACAAGCCCAATATGCTGCCCAACACGCTCAACGGCATGGTGTCAATGGATTGGTGAATTTTGAAGTTGCCGATTTTTGCGCCACACCGTTTGCTGATGAATCGTTTGATGTGGTTTGGGCGCTTGAAAGCTCTTGCCATGCCTTAAACAAAGGTGATTTTCTCCGCGAAGCGTTTCGGGTTTTGCGTAAAGGTGGGCGTTTAGTGGTCTGTGATGGTTTTGTCCTGCAACGTCAATTTGACCAACGCCAATGGCAAGCGGTGGTGACCTGTTTAAATGGGTGGGCCGTGCCCAATTTGTGTGGTCGCGATGAATTTTTGGATTTATTGCAACAACAAGGTTTTAACAATGCCCAATGCCACGATATTACCGCTCAAACTTTGCCATCTGCCGATTACATGTATAAAGTGGCCAAACGTTTACAGCCAGTGCAAAAAATCAGCCAATGGCTAGGTTTAAGAACCAAAGCCCAAACCGCAAATTACTTGGTGGGATTAGCTCAGCATGTGTTATTTAGCGAAAAACTCACCGAATATTGTATTTTTACAGCGGAAAAATAACTGACAGGATTGTCATGAAATTACCATTGATTAAATCGATACGAATCATCCCCTACTGTTTTTTAGTGGGTTGTGCTTCTGCACCGATCAATAGCGGTCACGATAGTTTTGCAGATTACGCCGAGTCGGTTTTTAGACGCCAAAATCAACTCACTAGCCGTTTAATGATGCTAAACGATGACGCAGATGAAGATGAGGTGTTTGAAGTTGCAGATCAAGCCATGCGCGATGCTTGTCATTTACTTAATGAATACGCCGAACGAGAAATGAGTGGCGAATCTATGAGTTGGCGATTTAAATCAAAAGTGCAGGATAGTATTGAAGCCTGTGACAAGAGCGTACAGCGGCTGGAGGTTCTATTCGCAACCGCTGTTAAAGATCATTAGTAGCAAAGCTGTTTGGTTTCTTAAGGCTGTGTTGGATAAACAGCATCAAGCTCCAGCGTTTAATTGCCAAATTTTGTCGCCAATTAGTTTTTTATTGGTAACCTTACTAAGTTATCCAATTTTTTCATCTGGAGTTTAAATGCATACCCTGACCAAATTAGTTATCACGGCTTGTTGCTTGCTAAGTATCAATACAGCTCACGCATACGGCAGCGGTCAAAGTTCTAGCAGTTGCGATAAGCCGGTATTTTCTGAATTTCAACCTGCGGCCAATAAGTACACTCAGTCACTGAGCGAGTTTTCAATGATGGCCTCAGCTAATACCGTGCCGAGTTCTGTGCATGTCACCGTTAGCTACGGTCAAGCGCAATTTGATTTCCCCGCTAAAGAATTGGACATTACCGTGCAAAAAAGCGGTCGATTAGAAATCAAAGGCAAATTAGATCGTCCAATTGAAGCGGGTTTTGCGCGCATCAGTGTCACAGCCCATAGCAAACCCACTTGTGAAAAAACCGATGGTTTTCTGGTCAGAATACAATAAGTTGTATTGGTTTCGATTTCACAGCGCCGCAGATAGACAAGGGGTTGTGAAATCTGACCGATTTCAGCTTAGCTATTGATAACGTACAATCCCTAAAAATTCGCAAATAGCCAATGCCATTTTTAGGCAACAGTACATGGAAAACACCCTCATCGTTCCCCAAGGCCAGTTTCAACTTCAGCGTTTACCGTATCGCAAACAACAATTACTGAGAGCTTGGGATGCGGCTGATGAATATTTACTTAATCATTTTGCTGAACACTGTCAGCCCGATGCCAATAGCAAGCTGGTGATTGTTAATGACAGTTTTGGGGCTTTGGCGGTAGCGTTAGCCGATCATCACCCCCTCGCCATTTCCGATTCTTATCTGTCACAACAAGCGACTTTGCTCAATCTAGCCACTAATCAGCTGGATAGCGAGCTGGTGGGTTTATTAGATAGTTTGAGTGTGCCTGAGGCTGGCATTGATTACTTATTGATTAAAGCGCCTAAGACTTTGGCGTTGTTGGAATATCAATTGCACCGTTTACGTGCTTTGCTAAACCCTGGTTGCACCGTGATTGTGGCAGGGATGGTCAAAAACCTACCACCAACGCTTTGGAAAATCTTAGAAAAATTGATTGGCCCCACTAAACCGTCGCTTGCGGTTAAAAAAGCGCGAATGATTTTTGCTGAGTTTGACCCCAGTCTAGCGATTGCGGCTAATCCTTATCCGACAGTCTATCAATTAGAAGGTACGAAGCTTGCTATCAGCAACCATGCCAACGTTTTTTCCCGCGATAGTTTAGATATTGGCACCCGATTTTTATTACAACATCTTCCAAATAATCCAGCCTATGTCGATTTTATCGATCTTGGGTGCGGTAACGGTTTGGTTGGACTGTCGATTGCCAGACAATTGTCTGAGGCAAAAATCTGTTTTGTTGATGAGTCGTTTATGGCGTTGGCGTCGGCTAAACAGAATTTTGTTACTGCTTTCTCAGAACAGCGTGTCGCTGAATTTGTTGCCGCTGATTGTCTAAATGGCTTTGATGCCAACAGCGCTGATTGTGTGGTTTGTAATCCGCCATTTCATCAACAACATACTGTCGGTGACCATATCGCTTGGCAGATGTTTCAACAGGCACACAAGGTTTTGCGGGTGGGTGGTGAATTGCGGGTGATTGGCAATCGTCATCTTAATTATCACCTTAGCCTCAAGAAACTTTTTGGTAATTGTCGACAGATTGCTAGCAATACTAAGTTTGTGATTTTTAGTAGTCGAAAATACTAATTTGAGTGGCTTGGTTGTCTGAGTTTGTTTAGCCATCTGACAAGCCAATCGCATGTGATAAAATTGTTGGCCGTTTTAGGAACGTCGCAAAGGTAGTTAACCTTTGCACTGTTATTTGTTTTTAACTCTACATTTGATAAGCACATGAACAAACCCAAAAAAGTCGCAATTCTTACCGCAGGCGGTTTGGCACCTTGCCTTAACTCTGCTATTGGCAGCTTGATTGAACGTTATACCGAAATCGACCCAAGCATCGAAATCATCTGCTACCGCGGTGGTTACAAAGGTTTACTATTGGGCGATTACTACACTGTTACCCCTGAAATCCGCGCTAAAGCCGGCGTTTTGCAAAACTTTGGTGGCTCAATCATCGGCAACAGCCGGGTTAAATTAACCAACGTTAAAGATTGTGTTAAACGTGGCTTGGTTCAAGAAGGTCAAGACCCACAAAAAGTAGCGGCTGACCAGTTGGTTAAAGACGGCGTTGATATTCTACACACCATCGGCGGCGACGATACCAACACTGCTGCAGCGGATTTGGCAGCGTTTTTGGCAAATAACAACTATGGCTTAACCGTTATCGGTTTGCCTAAAACCGTTGATAACGATGTATTCCCGATTAAACAATCATTGGGTGCATGGACTGCGGCTGAGCAAGGCGCACGTTACTTCTTAAACGTGGTTGCAGAAAACAACTCCAACCCACGCATGTTGATCGTTCACGAAGTGATGGGCCGTAACTGCGGCTGGTTGACTGCAGCAACTGCACAGGAATACCGTAAATTATTAGACCGCGCTGAGTGGTTGCCAGAATTAGGCTTATCACGCGAATCTTACGAAGTGCACGCTGTATTCGTACCAGAAATGGCCGTTGATTTGGCAGCAGAAGCAGCGCGTCTACGCGATGTCATGGACAAAGTCGATTGCGTTAACATCTTCGTTTCTGAGGGCGCGGGCGTTGATGCGATTGTTGCCGAAATGCAAGCCAAAGGCCAAGAAGTACCACGCGATGCGTTTGGTCACATCAAATTGGACGCGGTTAACCCAGGCAAATGGTTTGGCGAGCAATTCGCACAAATGATTGGCGCTGAAAAAACCTTGATCCAAAAATCAGGTTACTTCGCGCGTGCCGCGGCATCTAACGTTAACGACATGCGTTTGATTAAATCATGCGCTGATTTAGCGGTTGAATGCGCTTTCCGTCGCGAGTCTGGCGTCATCGGTCACGACGAAGACAACGGCAACGTCTTGCGTGCGATTGAATTCCCACGCATCAAAGGCGGCAAACCTTTCGACATCGACACCGCATGGTTCACCGAAGCATTGGCTGAAATCGGTCAAAGCAAAGGCGCTAAAGTCGACGTTAGTCACTAAGACCTAGCTGTTGAAATTAGCCGAGGGTTTTTCTCGGCTAATTTTTTATCACTCATGTGTAACACATTCGTGAGCACCAGCTAAATTTTGCTCCGGTTTAAAAATTGCCAATCGCCTTTATTGCCTTTTAGCTATCGTTACTTTTTGCTTGTAGATTTTCTCTTTTGGCCTGGTGTAAAGAAACACCATCTTTGGTTTTCCATTCTTTCCAGCCATTCGCAGATGCACCGCACGCCACAGCTGCTGCTCCACTTGGCGTACTAAAAAGAACATCCTCTTTAAAAAGGAGTTCATTGTTAACAATTCCAATTTTCCCCTGATTAATCAGATCGTCACGTAATTTTTTGAAAGAATGGTTTAAAAAGGCTTGCTTAATTTCCGTACGACCAACAGAGCCTTTAAGTATCACAAAACCTTCTTCTGTGTATTCACCTGTCATATTGTCGCCTGCACGTTTGCAATAAAAAATATCATGGTGATTTTGATCCTCTTTCACAATCGGTTCAAATATTGGATAGCCCAATGTTGATAAAAGCACTCTTGCTGTCTCATAAATTTCAAAACAATCAGCTTCCAAATATTGAGGTGTATAAGGCTTGCTACCGTTGTTTTTATTGACATCTGTAGCGTATCTGGAAATTTTCTTCG
>JBJSYX010000146.1:0-2237 GCA_046090005.1 Methylomonas sp.
AGTCGAAGCGATGTGGAAAACGGCCTTGTCAAAGTCGCCGACCTGGATGATCTCGATGAGGTCGGTGCGCTACGCTGGATGTTCGCTTGGCACAGGGATTATCGGGTGTTTCGGCCGGGGTTGGATGCCAAGCATTGGCTATTTTCGTATCTGGTCGATTTGAACGGGCCGGCCATCACCTTGGACATCGTCAACGAAACGCATCGTGCTTTTTTTGCAGGGCAATGGGTGAGTGGTCAGGCGGTATTTTGTGAAAAGTATCGGTTAACCCTCAATGGCGAGTCTGTCGACATCGATCACGATGCCCTCTATGACGAGGATCAGGACTGCTTCATCGTACCCACTCGGGAGTCATCCGGATTAGTGGTTTGCCAGGCATCGTCCTACTACGACGAATGGGATACGTTCATGGAATCCGCCAAGGAAGCCGATGAATGGGATTTTCATAAGTTCGCGGTAGCTAACACAGCCGATCAACCATCTGATGCATTACAGCAACTATTGCCTAGTTTTAGTAGTTGTCCTGTGTTGTTTTCCAAGCGTTTTCAAATCGTACTTGGCGACAATGGCAATGTCATCACTATTACTGAAATGTAAAACCAACCCTTTAAAGATAGCTGTTTAGTACTAGGCGTTTGCAGACCAATACAACACCAATGTTGCTAACAGCTTTGCATATTTTTGACACCCCTTCCCGGAGAAAGTCTAACCCGGAAGGGGGGGCTTTCTCCGGTTTTAATCATGACAGGAGAAAAAACCATGTTATACATTCGAACAGCTAATAATCGTTACCGTATAGCCAATGATCAGGATGTGATCTTCGAGGCCATGGAGATTTATAACCGCAATTTCAGTCGTGGTGAAGCTTTGCCCAGCGCAGATAAAGCCAAAAACTTTTTCAGATTGAAATTAGCACCAATCGAACACGAAGTGTTTATCTGTCTGTTCTTGGATAATCAGCATCGCGTTATCTCTTACGAAGAGTTATTTAGAGGGTCTATCAATGCTGCGAATGTTTATCCTCGCGAAGTAGTTAAATCAGCTCTTCGTTATAATGCTGCAGCATTGATTATGGCTCATAACCATCCGTCCGGCATTAGCGAGCCCAGTCATGCCGATCGTTTGATTACCGAAAAACTTAAAGCAGCCTTAGACTTGATTGACGTCCGAGTACTTGATCATATAGTAGTTGGCGAAACGGTCTATTCCTTCGCCGAACATGGCTTGCTATGACAACCAAATTAGTCTCTGAGTCACTTCGTAAAATCAGATAAAAAGTCAGCCTCCCAGAATCAGAAGCCAACAAATGCTTCGGGTTCTAGGGGGCATTTTTAGGATAAGTCATATGAAATCAAAAATTGAATGGATTCGTCGAACTCACGATGTTTACGTATGCTTTAAGATAAGCAGTCATTCAAAATGTAGGTGCGATTAGCTTGCGTAATCGCACATTTCGAAGCTAACATTCCTCCGATTACGCTATCGCTAATCAGAGCTACGCGGGCTGGAGATGCATTCCCAATATGAGTGATACCATTTACCCTTTTAGGAATTAAAGATGACTGATCCGAATCCGAACGAAATTATGGCTGCATATGCGGCGAATGCAGTTAATTTCGCTCACAGCAATTTTGGCATATCACTTGATTTTACGGTTGGGAGCATAGAGCAAGTTGAGGCGCTAGCAAACCGACTGTTTCATACTCGACCCCAAGGGGTCATCGCGAAGTTCTTTCGCAAAGAGCCATCAGATAATGACGTCCAAAATGTATGTAAAATGCTTGGGAGCTATATAGGCGAGGTATATCGTCAGAACAAGGGTGGTGAATGGCAAATTAACCATGAGCACCAAGCTATTGGCTTGTTAGATGGTGAAACTTGGATTTTTCCTCTTGCCAAAGTGCTGAAGCGTATCACTAATGGGAAAAAGGATGACTTGAGTTTGTACTTTGCTGAAATCCTTGAATAGTTGTAAGAGTGGTTCAAGACTTTGGCGATCTTCAGAAGTGGTCCCATTGGTTTGAAAAAGACTTTTATACACTGTCTTAAAAATGTTTGAACGCAATTCGTTAATGAGCGGCACGCACTAATCTGCGTACTAAATTTGAGTTTCCGGTTTCTTCAGGTGCAAAACTTTCCAGAGTCTTTGGGAAAAAAGCGTTGAAAAGTTTCCACCTCAGAGTTCGATGTTGGTTTTTTGCCTGATCGATGACGGCAACTTAATCGACAAAGTTGAC
>JBJSYX010000147.1:0-3151 GCA_046090005.1 Methylomonas sp.
CCCAAAAGCAGTAGCAACAGATCAATCCAGATATAGCCCAATAGCGGCGATATTTTGCCACTCAGCATCCAACTGTGATTGACCCGTTGCAGATTGGAATAAGTAAAGTAAATGCCAAATGCCACTAACAAATTGCCGTAAACCCCGCCGCGTGGTGAGATTCTGGATAAAGGAACCGCTAAAAAACCCAGCAGAATCACGCCTAATGGGCTGTTCAGGCGATCTTGTAATTCGGTAATGTCTAATAAATCGTTGGATTTAATTAATTGCAAACTTTCAATACTGTGTTTGTTGGGGATTAAATCGGTAGTTTTGCGTTCAATCAGTACCGCATATTCATCGAACTTTTCGATAGAGAAGTCTTTATTGCCCGGCACACCTTGGATGCGCTCACCGTGTTCCAGAATCAAATAAGCGCCGCCAGGTAAATTGTCGATATGACCAAATTCGGCATTGGCAATCCCTAGGCGTTGACCTTGTTTGTTTTGTACAAACACATGACGCATTTTGCCGCTGGCATCTAACACTTCGGCATAGAAAATCAGCTCGCCACTACGGTATTCGCTAAAGCGGCCCGGCGCGATGCTGCGAATGTCAGCCGATTCTTCATCATGATGCATCATCTTTTGGCTTTGTGCCTCGGCCCAAGGGGTCGCATACATCGACAGTCCAGCGGCACACAAACTCAGTGGAATCAATACCCAAAATACCGAACGATACAAAGTCAACATCCCGCCGCCAGCCGAAGCAATTGCTGCTATTTCCTGGTCACGGTACATCCGCCCCAACACCATCAAAACCGACATGAACAAGGCAGCAGGTAAAAAAGTTGAAGCGACGATGATGGTTTTAAAAGCCAAAAGACTTAACACGGTTTCATTGGCGATATTGCCCTCAATCGCTTGCGCCAGAACCCGAATGAATTTTTGACTAACGATGATAATCACCAAAACCAACAACACCGAACTGACGGTTTTTAGCAGGTCGGAAATGATCATTTTATCCAGCACCGTCCACAGCCGAAATGGCCTGCCACCGCTAGGAATTGCTTGCTTGTTGCTCAACCACTGACTCCTGATTCTTAAGGTATAATCCAAAGCTATCACTGCCTAATCGGGCAGAAATATCTATTTCACGTTACTAAAAGGCCACTGCCATCATGGACTATTCTATAGAAAGCTTATCCTTAGACAAACTGCAAAGCGATTGTGTACTGGTCGGCGTATATGAAAACCAGCAACTCAGCCCCGCAGCCACCACGCTTGACGCTCTTTGCGGCGGCTTAATTAGCAAGCTGATTAGCCGTGGCGACATTAAAGGCAAAACCGCCGAAACCTTGTTAATCAACAACATTCCTCACGCCAATATCGAACGCATCATCTTGGTTGGTTTTGGTGAAAACGGCAAAGTAACCCGTAAGCAATATCGTAAAGCCTTGGCCGCTGCGATTAAAACCGTTAAAGATAGCAAAGTAAAATCAGCCAGCAGTGCTTTATTAGATGTTGTTGTAGAAAAAGCCGACATCGCTTGGCAAGCCCGTCAAATCGTCGAAGTATTCAACGATGGCATTTACCAATATAGCGCCACCAAAAAATGCGACGACAAATTACCGTTACAAACCATTCGCCTGATTGCCAACGACAGCCAAATCACCTTAGCCAACAGCGGTTTACAACAAGGTGTGGCGATTGCTCAAGGCGTTGAATTAACCAAACAATTGTCCGATTTGCCGGGCAACATCTGCACACCTAGCTATTTAGCCGAGCAAGCGTTGGCATTAGCGGGTCAACACCCCGATTTAAACTGCGAAATTTTAGAAGAAAGCGACATGGAAGCCTTGGGCATGGGCTCATTTCTAGCGGTTTCTCGTGGCAGTCGCCAACCCGCGAAATTGATTTGCCTAAACTATCAAGGTGGCGATGCTAACGCCAAACCGATTGTCTTAATCGGCAAAGGCTTAACCTTTGATGCGGGCGGTATTTCATTAAAACCCGGCTTAGGCATGGACGAAATGAAATACGACATGTGCGGCGGTGCTAGCGTGTTGGGGATTTTGCGCGCGGCCACTTTGTTGAATTTGAAACTGAACATCGTTGGCTTAATTCCGTCCTCAGAAAATCTGCCTGATGGCGACGCCAACAAACCGGGCGACATTCTCACCAGCATGGCTGGCAAAACTATCGAAGTGTTAAACACCGACGCCGAAGGCCGTTTGATTTTGTGCGATACCTTAACCTACGCACAAAAATTTAACCCAGAAGTGGTGATCGACATGGCAACTTTAACCGGTGCCTGTATTGTCGCTTTAGGTCGAGTACCCAGCGGTTTATTCGGTAATGATGATGCCTTGTGCAACGATTTGTTAACCGCTTCTGAAACTGCTTGCGACGCCGTGTGGCGGATGCCGATTTGGGAAGAATACCAAGAGCAGTTGAAATCCAATTTTGCTGACTTGGCCAACATCGGTGGCCCTGATGGTGGCAGTATCACCGCCGCTTGTTTCCTGTCTAATTTCGCCAAAGATTACCGCTGGGCACACATCGACATCGCTGGCACCGCATGGCGAACTGGCGCAGCGAAAGGTGCAACCGGCCGTCCAGTGCCATTGTTAAGCCAATATTTGATTAACCGTGCTGGCTGACGTTAGTTTTTATGTCTTGGCCTCGCAGTCACAACGCGAGCGCCAAGACTTCGCTTGCAAGCTGATTGAAAAAGCCTACCGTAGCGGTTGTTTTTGCTATGTGCTGACTGATTCACTAGAGCAAGCCAAGCAAGTTGATCAAATGCTATGGACTTTCCGCGCGGGGAGTTTTATTCCTCATCAAATTTACACTGGCACGCTCCCTGAGTATAAAAATACCATCTTAATCGGCAGTGAGCCGATTCCTGACGGCTGGCAAGCGGTGGTGGTTAATCTGTCAACCTTATACCCACCGACTCACTCACCGACTGAACGAATTCTGGAAATTCTCGATGGTAGCGAAGCCAGTAAACAAGCCGGACGGGAACGCTATCGCTATTATCAGCAGGCGGGGTTGAATATTACGACGCATAAGATGTGAGGAATCATTGGATTGTTTTTCTGTGTTTTTGTTTATACAATAAGTAATGATTGTTGAATTCGATCTTGCAAAAAATGCGGCGTAGCAAT
>JBJSYX010000148.1:0-2040 GCA_046090005.1 Methylomonas sp.
GTGTGGTCTATGCATTTTGGCTTACCGCCGGATTATCATCTGTCAATGCTGACCAATTTATTTCTGCATGGTGGTTGGGCACATATTGTCGTCAATATGATGTTTCTGTGGATTTTCGCCGATAACATCGAAGATTTGATGGGGCATTGGCGATTTGCGGCGTTTTATCTGTTGTGCGGTGTGATTGCCAGCTATGCGCAGTGGTATTTTGCGCAAAATCTAGTGGTGCCTGTGGTCGGGGCATCGGGGGCGATTGCGGGGGTGTTGGGGGCGTATTTTTTCCGCTTTCCTTATGCGCGAGTGGTGATTCTGGTGCCAATTTTATTTTTCCCATTTTTCTTTGAAATCCCTGCCATCGCCTTTTTGGGTTTGTGGGTGATTATGCAGTTACAAGAAGTCACTACGGCAGCGGCAATGGGAGCAAGCACAGGTTCGGCATGGTGGGCGCATCTGGGGGGATTTGTGGCGGGGATGGTGTTGCATCGATTGTTCATTAAAAAATCGCAATTGTTTGAAATCAGCGAACAAAATGATGAATTTTTGGGGGATTGAGTTTTGGATAAAGGCAAAAAATCGAGAAAGCACAAGGCTTTTATTTTATAATGCCGCTACTTAACGGCTATAAGATACATAAACCAAGCCGATTGATTTCTGCAAAAGACTACTTCATCTACTCGAGAACAATAAATCATGAAAAACCTTAATCTTGCATTAGTCAGACTGTTTCAGTTTGTCGTTTTTGTTTTATTTACCTTTATCGTCTTGGTTTATTTCTGCACCTTGATTCTGTTGCCGCTGGATGTTGTGGTATTGGTTAGCAAATTGTTAGGCAGCTTGGGTATTGGTACTTTGTTTGGTGCTATTATCGCTGTGCCTGTTGTCGCTTACTTGGGTAAAATCGTCTACAACACACCAGGTTTGGTATCAATGTTGATTGAAAACGGTATGGATTTGGTTAGCATGGGTAAGCAACGTGTTGATGCATTTAATAAAATTGCTGAAAGCGTTAAATAAGCGGTTTCAAACGATTAAAACAAAAAAGGAGCTGTAAAAGCTCCTTTTTTTTGGCCTGTGTTTTTTGAGTATTGTTAATAGGCAAAACATAAAAAACCCCGCAAGCCTGAGGCTTGCGGGGTTTTTATTTTGTCAGTCTTATGGACTAACGGCTACAAGCTGTAGTACATGTCTAATTCAACAGGGTGTGTGCTCATGCGTAGACGAGTAACATCTTGTTTTTTCAATTCAATGTAACCATTGATTGCTTCGTCAGTAAATACACCGCCACGAGTTAAGAACTCACGATCTTTGTCCAAAGCATCTAACGCTTCATCGAAAGAGAAAGCAACTTGTGGGATTGCGGCTTCTTCTTCTGGTGGCAAGTCGTACAAGTCTTTATCCATTGCTTCACCTGGGTGAATTTTGTTTTGGATACCGTCAAGACCAGCCATCAACATAGCAGAGAACGCCAAATATGGGTTTGCTGTTGAGTCAGGGAAACGCACTTCGATACGACGACCTTTTGGGTTAACAACGTAAGGAATACGGATAGAAGCAGAACGGTTACGCGCTGAGTAAGCCAGCATAACGGGTGCTTCGAAACCTGGTACTAAACGTTTGTAGCTGTTGGTAGAAGCGTTGGTGATTGCGTTCAAAGCTTTAGCGTGTTTAATGATACCGCCGATGTAGTACAAAGCAGTTTCAGACAAACCACCGTACAAATCACCTGTGAACAGATTTTTGCCGTCTTTAGCTAAAGATTGGTGAACGTGCATACCACTACCGTTGTCACCAACTAATGGTTTTGGCATGAAAGTCGCTGTTTTGCCGTATGCGTGAGCAATGTTAGCAACAACATATTTCAAGCCTAATACTTCATCAGCTTTTTTAACTAAGGTGTTGAATCTTACGCCGATTTCGCACTGACCAGCAGTAGCTAACGTACTCAAAATGATTCAGGAAAACGACGTAAGATTCAACACCTTAGTTAAAAAAGCTGATGAAGTATTAGGCTTGAAATATGTTGTTGCTAACATTGCTCAC
>JBJSYX010000149.1:0-2412 GCA_046090005.1 Methylomonas sp.
AATGCCTTGATCGCGGTGATCAGTTGGAACGTTGTGATCGGCAACCGCTAAGTTGCGAGCCACTCGCCAAGGTTGGCGATTCGCTAAACGCAAACCGTCAAACGCTTGCGGTGAAGTCACTTCATGCAATAACTGTCTATCAATATAAATCAGGCACGAGCCATCGTCTTCAGTATGAACAACGTGATCGTCCCAGAGTTTGTCGTATAAGGTTTTACCTGCCATGTTCTGATTCCACTTGAGATAACAACGGCTTATGCCAAAACAGCAAGCACTTTAGCGGTAATGTCGCTAACTGAGCCTACGCCGGCAATCGAAGCAAATTTTGATGATTGATGGTCTGCTGAATAAAAACCAACCAATGGTTTGGTTTGTTCGTGATAAACCGCCAAACGTTTACGCACGGTTTCTTCTTTATCGTCATCACGTTGAATCAAGGCTTCGCCGGTGACATCGTCCAAGCCTTCTTGTTTGGGTGGATTGAAAACCACATGGTAAGTACGGCCAGAATCCAAATGTACGCGTCTGCCGCTCATGCGTTTGATAATTTCTTCATCATCAACCGCGATTTCAATCACATAATCCAGCTCAACACCCATGGTTGCCAAGCCTTCTGCTTGGGCGATGGTGCGAGGGAAACCATCTAACAAATAACCGTTTTTGCAATCAGCTTGAGCAATACGCTCTTTAATTAAACCCAAGATAATGTCATCAGATACCAATCCACCGGCATCCATGACTTTTTTAGCTTCAATACCCAGCGGCGTACCTTCACGAACAGCAGCACGCAACATATCGCCGGTTGAAATTTGAGGAATCGCAAATTTTTCGGTGATGAATTGTGCTTGGGTACCTTTGCCCGACCCCGGACTGCCTAACAGGATAATGCGCATATCAATAACTCCAGAACATAAAGGCTTACTGCCTTGAAGAAAAACCGCCAAGGTAGCCGTTTGCTTGCCTTAGCCAAAGCTGCGTATTGTATCGTAAAACCAAGGTTGGCCGCATCGTGGGTTGCGGAGAGAGGGGGTCGGGTTAGATGATGTGTCTAACCCGAAGGCAGGCGGGGCAAGCTGGAATTACTCAATCATTCCGGCTAAGTTAGGCCAATCGGTATAACCGCGTTCATCACCGCCGTAATAACTTTCTCTAGGTGCTTCAACCAATTCAGCGCCCACTTTCAAGCGTTCTACTAAATCAGGATTCGCTATAAACGGGCGGCCAAAACAAATCAAATCGGCTTGCTCATGATCGCGCACATCTCTAGCTAATTCCGGTGTATAGCCATTGTTAGCCATGTAAGCACCGGCAAATAAACGGCGTAATTGTTGTAAATCGACGCCTTCGGGGAGCTCGCGCGACATTCCCGTTGCGCCTTCAACAAAATGCAAATAAGCCAGTTTAAATTGATTTAGCTGTGGGATTAAGTAGCTAAAGGTTGCCATCACATCGCTATCTAACGGTGTATTGCCTGTGTTAGGTGTCACGGGTGACAAGCGAATCCCGACTCGACTGCCATCGCCCCAAACATCGACTACCGCTTTGGTTACTTCTAAAACCAAGCGTGCACGATTTTCGATGCTGCCACCGTAAGCATCGCTGCGGTGGTTGGTCGAGTCGCGGATGAATTGATCAAGTAAATAGCAATTAGCCGCATGGATTTCAACGCCATCAAAACCCGCTTGCTTGGCGCATAAAGCTGCGTGGCGATATTGTTCAATGATGCCAGGGATTTCGTCAGTTTCTAACGCTCTTGGGGTTGGCACTGGCAATAGGCCTTGTTCAGTAAATGTATCGCCTTCGGGGGCAATTGCTGATGGTGCCACTGGCAGTTCGCCATTCGGTTGTAAGTTGGGATGCGAGTAGCGGCCAACGTGCCACAGCTGGCAAACGATTTTGCCGCCTTGTTCATGCACGGCATCGGTGACTTGTTGCCAACCTGCGACTTGTTGTTCTGTGAAAATCCCTGGAGTAAAGGCATAGCCACGGCCTTGCGGGGAAATGTTGGTGGCTTCGCTGATGATTAAACCAGCGCTGGCGCGTTGGGCATAGTATTTGGCTTGTAATGGGCCGGGAATACCGTCGTTTTGAACGCGGCAGCGAGTTAACGGGGCCATGACAATCCGGTTGTTTAGTTGCCAAGCGCCGATTTGAACAGGGTTAAATAGGTCGGTCATTGTGTTTTCCTTATCTGACTGATGTTGAACAACACGTTTATGTGTTGATTGCGAATTTGAATTTTGTCGTTTGAAAAGGTTTCGCTTTGCGAGGCCATTTGAATGTCGGTTCTCGCACCGACAAGCGAGTTACTTTTCTTTGCATGGCCAAAGAAAAGTAACC
This sequence comes from Methylomonas sp., assembly GCA_046090005.1. Lineage (GTDB taxonomy): Bacteria > Pseudomonadota > Gammaproteobacteria > Methylococcales > Methylomonadaceae > Methylomonas. The sequence goes on from JBJSYX010000149.1 coordinate 2,341, forward strand.
AAAAGAAAGGCCACCCGACCGCCGCTTGCATCCTGCGCACCGAAGCTTTTGCTGGGGGTTGGCAAAAGGGGC
>JBJSYX010000150.1:0-2525 GCA_046090005.1 Methylomonas sp.
ATTTGGTGAAGTCTAACCCTTGAAAATCGAACTGCTTTTTATTAATTCTTTACTTCAATTTCGCCGCTTCTGCTGCTCGACGCGTAATTTCCGCCCAATCGCCAGCATCGACTAAATCAGCCGGAGCCATCCAAGAACCGCCAACACAAGCCACGTTGCTTAATGCCAAATATTCAGGAGCATTTTTAGGATTAACGCCGCCAGTTGGGCAGAAGGTGACTTGGGGGAGTGGCGCGCCGATCGATTTCAACATCGGGATACCGCCAGCCGCCTCTGCTGGGAAGAATTTCATCGCGGTAATGCCTTTTTCCAACAGTTTCATCACTTCGCTAGGGGTGATTACACCTGGCAAAATCGGTACGCCAGAAGCAATCGCCGCATCAATCACGCTATCGGTGACACCTGGGCTAACAATAAATTCTGCACCGGCATCAAGCGCTTGTTGCAGGGTTTCGGTGTTGATAATGGTGCCTGCGCCAACAATAGCGCCCGGTACTTCAGCTTTGATTTTACGAATTGCATCTAATGCAACGGGGGTGCGTAGCGTGATTTCCAATACTTTCAAACCGCCATCAACCAAGGCTTTGGCTAAAGGTACAGCTTGATCAAGTTGGTTAATGACCATGACCGGCATTACCGGTGAAGTGGTCATGACTTCTTTAATGGTTACAGCCATGTTGAATCCAGTGTTATTAAGTTAAGGGATAAATCAATTAATCAATGAAAAATAGATTGGTGGCGCCGGTTTCAGCAGAAGAGGCATGAGCACGGAATGCGCCGAATAACTCACGTCCCATACCAACATGATGACCTTTCGCGCTGTTAGCCACCGGCACCCGGGCATCAAATTCGGCTTGATCAACTTGAACATTGACTTCGCCAGTTTGGGTATTCAAGACAATCACATCGCCATCGCGAACTTTGGTTAATGGACCACCATCAACACATTCTGGACACATATGAATTGCCGAAGGTACTTTGCCTGATGCGCCTGACATACGGCCATCAGTAATTAACGCGACTTTAAAACCACGGTCTTGTAATACGCCCAACGGTGGGGTCAGTTTGTGTAGTTCTGGCATCCCGTTAGCTTTTGGGCCTTGGAAGCGTAATACCACGATGCAATCTTTTTCTAATTCACCGCGTTTAAACGCCGCAACCACGTCATCCTGATCGTCAAACACTACCGCTGGCGCGGTAACGACTTGATGTTGCTCGGCAACCGCTGAAATTTTAGAAACCCCACGACCTAAATTACCGTGCATGACATGCAAACCGCCACCGGCGGCAAATGGCTGGACAACACTGCTAATCACGCTATTGTCCAAAGCCTGTTCAGGTCCTGCTTGCCAGCTCAATTGACCATCAAGCAGTTTCGGCTCTTGGTTGTATTGCGCCATGCCGCGTTGGTCACCGATGGTGAGAATGTCGCCATGTAGTAAGCCGTTGCGTAAGAGTTCGGCAATTAACACGCCCATGCCGCCAGCGGCTTGGAAGTGGTTGATGTCGGCTGAGCCGTTTGGATAAATTTTGGCCAGTAGCGGAATGATTTTTGACAATTTGTCGAAATCGTCCCAGTTGATAATAATCCCTGCCGCACGAGCAATCGCAATCAGGTGAATGGTGTGGTTGGTTGAACCGCCGGTTGCCAATAAACCAATCACCGCATTCAAAATCGCTTTTTCATCAATCACATGGGCAATAGGACGGAAGTCATTGCCCAAGGCAGTGAATTTCAAAACTTGTTTAGCGGCAGCTTTGGTTAGTTCGTCACGCAAGGGTGTGTAAGGATTGACGAACGAGCTACCTGGCAAATGCAAGCCCATAATTTCAACCATCATTTGGTTGCTGTTGGCGGTGCCGTAGAAGGTACAGGTGCCGGGGCTATGGTAAGACTGTGATTCGGATTCGAGTAATTCTTTACGGCCGACTTTGCCTTCTGCATACAGCTGACGAATCCGTACTTTTTCTTTATTGGACAAACCGCTAGGCATTGGACCAGCTGGGACAAAAACCGCTGGTAAATGACCGAAGCTCAACGCGCCTATCAGTAAACCAGGGACGATTTTGTCGCAAACGCCTAAATACAAAGCGGCATCAAACATATTGTGGCTTAGGCCAATCGCGGTTGACATGGCAATAATGTCACGGCTGAATAAAGATAATTCCATGCCCGGTTGGCCTTGCGTTACGCCGTCACACATTGCCGGTACGCCGCCAGCAAACTGCGCCACGCCACCGGCTTCACGAACCGCTTGTTTAATTAGGGCTGGGTAATCTTTATAGGGTTCGTGAGCTGACAACATATCGTTGTAAGCGGAAATAATCGCGACATTGGCTTTTTCAGCATGAGCCAAGTCGTCTTTTTCGCCGGATGCACAAGCCGCAAAACCGTGTGCCAAGTTGCCGCAAGCTAATTTGGCGCGGTGTGGGCCTTTTTCAATCGCGGCATCGACATTGGCCAGATAAGCGGCACGGGTTTCGCGACTGCGTTCAATCACTTGCTGGGTAACTTGTTCTAATAC
>JBJSYX010000151.1:0-3494 GCA_046090005.1 Methylomonas sp.
CAATACCAAGTTGTTACCGAAGGTACTGGCGCGTCACCAAACGCTACTTCAAACGTCACCGTACATTACGAAGGCACCACAATTGATGGCAAAGTATTCGACAGCTCTTATAAACGTGGTGAGCCGATTACTTTTGGCCTAAACCGCGTTATCGCTGGCTGGACAGAAGGCTTGCAATTAATGAAAGAAGGCGGCAAAGCCAGATTATTTATCCCTTCGAACTTAGCTTACGGCGAACGCCATGCAGGCCCAGGCATTGGCCCTAACTCAACTTTGATTTTTGATGTTGAGTTAATTAAGGTTCAGTAATTTGAATTGAAAGTAGCTGATCTATGATCAGCTACTTCATCATCATCCCGAGGTAAAAAAGATGCTTATTAGCCAAGAGATTTACCACCAAATTAGCCAACTACCCGCTTTAGAAAAATTACACCTGGCTGAAAAACTACTTGCAGACCTAGACACGCCCAACCCAGAAATCGATAAAATTTGGACGACAGAAGCTGAAAAAAGATTATTAGCTTATCAATCCGGCCAGCTATCAACTGTTGATTACGAAACGGTCATGCAAAAATATCGATGAAAATTAAATTTCTCGATTATGCCGTTAACGAATTAGATGATGCTTTTGAATGGTATGAAGCACAACAAAAAAACCTCGGCGCTCAGTTTTTGCGTGAATTTGACGCAACTATCAATCGTATTCGAGCCTATCCAACCGCTTACGCTCTTTTATCAGGCAATATCCGTCGTAGCTTAACCACAAACGCTTTCCCTACGGCGTGCTTTACGCTGTCGAAGACCAAACCATAATTATCGTCGCCATCGCACATCTCCACCGCCAACCCAATTACTGGATGGATAGATTAAAACCACCTAGCTGACAAATAATCCCCGACACCAGCAAACAAATTGCTATCCTACGCGACCAAACAGAACACAGTCGCACACTATGACCAGCTACCAACTCTTCGCCACCACGCCCAAAGCGATGGAAGGCATACTCGCCAACGAACTTGAGGCGCTTGGCGCACAACAAATTCAACATAAAATGGCCGGAGTCGCTTTTAAAGGCGATTTGGCAATAGCTTACAAAGCCTGTCTTTGGTCACGCACCGCCAATCGAATTCTATTATTGCTGGGCAGTTTTGAAGTTAAATCGCAACAGGATTTATACAACGGTGTGCAAAAAATCAATTGGTTTGAGCATCTCAAACCCGATGACAGCCTTGCGGTATCATTTAGCTCCAAAAATAATCCGGCGATTAACAACACCCACTTTGGCGCACTAAAAGTGAAAGATGCCATCGTCGATCAAATGCGTAACAAATTTAACAAGCGCCCCAATATTGACACCGAACGCCCCAGTATTCGCCTCAATGTGTATTTACACAACGAAACCGCGCAAATCAGTTTGGATTTGTCCGGCGAAAGCTTGCATCGCCGCGGCTACAGGGACATCAGCATCGCAGCCCCCATCAAAGAAAATCTGGCGGCAGCCATTTTATTACGCAGCGGCTGGCCAAAAATCGCTGCTCAAGGCGGCTCTTTACTGGATCCAATGTGCGGCTCCGGCACTATGCTATTAGAAGGCGCCATGATTGCTGCTGACTACGCTCCTGGATTACTGCGCGAGTATTACGGCTTTTTAGGCTGGAAAAAACATGATGCGACTTTATGGCAAAGCCTATTAGACGATGCCAAACAACGTCGCGATATTGGCATTAACAAATTACCGCCGATTGTCGGCTTCGACCAAGATCGTCGCACCGTGGCAGCCGCAGTACAACACGTCGAAAACGCTGGCTTACAAGGTAAAATCCACATTGAAAAACGCGATATTAACGATGCCGCTGCTGCCGACAGCTGGCCTAAAGGTTTAATTGCTTGTAACCCACCTTATGGTGAGCGCCTTGGCGACGAAGCGGAAACTGCCGAACTTTACCGACGTTTTGGCGAGATTCTGAAAAGCCGTTTCGTCGGCTGGCAAGCGACGATGATTATCAGTAATCCTGAGCTGGGTTTTCGATTAGGCGTGCGCTCACAAAAACCGATCACCTTATTTAATGGCGCTTTGGAATGTAAATTACTGCGCTTTAACTTGGAAGAACGCGGCTTTTTTGAACCTAAAGCCAAATCTCAACAAGAACGTTTAGAGCAAATCAGCCGCCGTAGCGAAACCGAACAACCGGATTCGCAAGCAGAAATGTTTGGCAATCGCTTGCGAAAAAATCTCAAAAAACTCAGCAAATGGGCTAAACAAAATCAAGTCAATTGCTACCGAGTTTACGATGCTGACTTACCCGAATACGCTGTGGCAGTGGATATTTATCAAGGTGAACAAACTTGGGTCAATGTTCAAGAATACGAATCGCCGAAAACCATTGATCCACACAAAGCCAATCAACGCTTAGCCGGTGCGATGGCAGAAATCCCCAAAGTATTGGGCATTGCTCGTGAGCAAGTATTTTTAAAAATTCGTCGTAAACAAAAAAACACCGACCAATACGAAAAACAAGGCGACTCGGGTCGTTTTCATATTATTGAAGAAGGCGGCTGCAAGTTTTGGGTCAATTTTGAAGATTATCTCGACACTGGCATCTTTCTTGACCATCGCCCGATTCGACTTACTATTCAACAACAGGCTAAAGGCAAGCGTTTTTTGAATCTGTTTGCCTATACCGGTAGCGCCAGCGTTCACGCGGCAATTGGTGGTGCCATTTCCAGTGTCACCGTTGATATGTCCAACACTTATTTAGATTGGGCAAAACGTAATTTTGATGTGAATAACATTCGCGGCGATCACAAATTAGTGCGTGCCAATTGTTTGGAATGGTTGGCAGAACAAGCCGGACAGAAAGTTAAACCACAATTTGATTTAATTTTTCTCGATCCACCGACTTTTTCTAATTCCAAAAAAATGGACGATGCTTTTGATATTCAAAGTGATCATGTGCAGATTTTAAAACATGCGTCTGAATTACTAGCCAATAACGGCATCTTGTATTTTTCGACCAATTTCCGCCGTTTTAAAATGGATTACGAGGCATTAGCCGATTTAAAAATCGAAGACATCAGCGCCTCAACCATCGGCGAAGATTTTGCCCGTGATGCCAAAATTCACTATTGCTGGAAAATTAGCCGATGAGCGAAACATTGCATATTTTTGTTAAAGGTCGAGTACAAGGCGTGTATTTTCGCGCTAATACCCAAAAACAAGCTTTAAAACTCAATCTAAAGGGGTTGGTCAGAAATTTGCCGGATAACAGCGTCGAAATTATTGCTCAAGGTGATACTGTAGCTTTACAGCAGCTAATTACTTGGTGTTATAAAGGCCCATTATTAGCTAGAGTTAGCGAAGTGATTGTCAGTCCGTATCATCAACAAGACAAGTTTAGCGATTTTCAAATCGCTTAATCCAAAACCGCAAGACAAGTTATGAACAACTCCAGGGTCGAATCAGATTACAATAGCGGCTATTTTTTATTGAAAAG
>JBJSYX010000152.1:0-2015 GCA_046090005.1 Methylomonas sp.
CGGAAAACCCGTGGTTAAATCTTGTCTGACCATCTCGTTGCAGTAAACATCTAAAGGTTTACCTTCGCGCAGCATCAACATGCCGGTGGTGTGATCGATTTGGCTATCCATTAATAAAATAGCTTTGATACCCGTATCGCGAATGCCTTGCTTCGGCTGAATCGCGGGGAAGGCTTCTAACTGGGCGCGAATGTCAGGCGAGGTGTTAAACAACAACCAATTGCGGTTATCGGTACTAATCGCAATCGACGACTGGGTACGCGCCTTGCCGTTTAATTCCCCCAGCCGCAAACGGCGACAATTATCACAATTGCAATTCCACTGCGGAAAACCACCGCCAGCACCAGCACCAAGAACTCTAATTTTCATGTTTGAAATAGATTAAGTAAGTGATCGCAACATGATCAAAACACGCAGCGAAAAATAAAAATGTGTCGCAAAGCTTAGCAAGCCAAGCGCCATTTAACGAGCGGGCAATTATACCCATTGTTAAAAGAAAGAAAACGCAAGGATAGCTCGAACAGCCTAAACGCGCTTTTGTAACACTAAATACTGACAAGCTTGGCTCGATTTCACTCAAGGCAAACAATTATTTTTTAGTTAGCCTGAGCCCCTAAAATCCAAAAACTGCGTGATATGCCACACTTTTAATCAAAAAATACGCCATATGACATAGTTTAATTAAATCAAATACTTAAAATAAAATCCGCGACAATTAGCCGCATTTATTTAATCAAAAAATCCCTTTACCCTAGCACGCAATACTTGTCTGCGAGTATTAGTTGCGTACTCTCTTTTATCGGTCGATGACCGTTTTTTTGACCAATTGGAATAGGTTTTCTCTCCCTCTCGAAAACCGACATGGATGTTCTTTAATTCGAATCATGACCTGATTACTTTTTAACCATCGACATAGATCTAGTTCAAGTTTCAAGATATGGAAAGCTTCCATCCCAGCACTTCATTAGATTCACGGCGATTCACCAACAAGTTGGTAGAAATTTTCCGTTGCAATCATGGCTAAGTTAGACCAAACGCTTGTTTCACATTTATTTTTAAATCATCGCCACGCTATTCACAATCATTTAGTGAGCAGGGTCGAATGTCCGGCGATTGCTGAAGATTTAACTCAAGAAGCCTTTTTACGCTTGCTGAATAAAAACAGCGTAGAGCACGACGAAAATCTAGCCGGTTATGTATTTCGGATTGCCGAACGTTTAGCGATTGATTTTATTCGTCACCAACGCCGCCATTCCAATCATGTTGAACTGGATAACTCTATCCCCAGTAACGCCATCGAAACTGAACAACTCACCATTTTGCGCCAGCAATGTGAAATTCTGCTATCAGCCATCGCCGAATTACCGACTCGTTGCCGAAATGTATTTTTGCTGCGAAAGATTGATGAACTCAGTTATAACGAGATAGCCCAACAACTCGGTATTTCGGAAAAAACCGTGCAACGTGATTTAGTCAACGCCATGCTACATTGCCACCATCGCTTACAATTTCAGCCTTTTTAGGGCGTTTATGTCTGAGTTAAATCAACAGCAACTCAAAACCGCGATTGAATGGTTTATCGCCTTGCAATCCGACCAATGCACAGCAAAACAACGCCAACAATTTCAACACTGGCTGGCTCAAGATCAAAACCATCAACACGCTTATCAGCAAGCCGAAAAGCTGTGGAGCCAGTTTGACGAAATCAAAACTCAACCAATTAATGGTATTAACGCCGCTCGCAATGCAACCTACAAACCACGTTTAAATCGTCAAAACGCTATTTTGGCTTTAATGCTTAGCGCTGGCTTGACGATTTTTTGCCAAGACTATTTTGCCGAAACCACTCACCACATCACCGGCATCGGCGAACAAAAACGGCTCACACTGGAAGATGGCTCACAGCTAACTATCAACGCAGCTAGTCGCTTATCGGTTCATATTGCTTGGTTTAGACGGCAAATTGAATTACATGAAGGTGAAGTGTTATTTGAAGTTACGCATCAACCATTTAG
>JBJSYX010000153.1:0-3520 GCA_046090005.1 Methylomonas sp.
AAATCACAATTGGAACAGCTTTTAGCGACTTTAGACGGCATTGGTCACATTGAGGTAGTGGTGACAGTGAATATCGCTGCTCATTCGGTACAAAAAACCTTGAAACCGCTGTCGAACGTGAAAAACATTATCGCCGTTGCATCTGGTAAAGGCGGCGTTGGTAAATCAACCACTTCGGTCAATTTAGCGCTGGCTTTGGCAGCAGAAGGCGCGAAAGTGGGCATTTTAGACGCTGATATTTACGGCCCCAGTATTCCAACCATGCTAGGTTTAAGCGGCAAGCCGGACACTATCGACGGCAAAATGATGTTGCCGAAAGTATCGTTTGGGATTCAAACCATTTCAATTGGTTACTTAATCGACCCAGACCAGCCGATGATTTGGCGCGGGCCGATGGTGACGGGTGCTTTGCAACAATTGCTAACTCAAACCCGTTGGTCGGATCTGGATTATTTGATTATCGATTTGCCGCCGGGAACCGGTGACATCCAATTAACTTTAGCGCAACAAATTCCGGTCAGTGGTGCGGTGATTGTTACGACCCCACAAGACATTGCTTTGATTGATGCTCAGCGCGGTTTGGGGATGTTTGAAAAGGTGAATGTGCCGATTTTGGGCTTGGTGGAAAACATGAGCATCCACATTTGCAGTCAATGTGGCCATGAAGAAGCAATTTTCGGTCACGGCGGCGGTGAGGCGATGGCGAGCAAAAACAATGTCGCTTTATTAGGTTCGTTACCGCTGGATATTGCAATTCGCGAATTTGCTGATACTGGCAGACCAACGGTGGTTGCGGAGCCTGACGGTCGCCCTGCGCAAATTTACAAGACAATTGCCCGTAAAATGGCTGCGAAACTGGCTTTACGCAGCAAAGACTTTAGCAGTAAGTTTCCGAATATCGTAATTCAGAACAGCTAAAGCAAGTTGGCAAATCGGCTTTGCTGTTAGCGGCAAAGCCGATTAATTTAGATTAAAACCAGATTATCGCGATGAATTAATTCGTCATCATCGGCATAACCTAGCAAGCTTTCAAATTCGCTACTGGCTTTGCCAGCGATTTTCGCGGCTTCATCTGACGCGTAATTGATTAAGCCCCTAGCCACTTCGTTACCGCTTAAATCCAAGCAAGAAACTAAATCACCGCGCTTAAAATTACCTTCGACGCTTTTAACACCAACCGCCAACAAGCTTTTGCCAGCGCTTTGCAGAATTTTCACCGCACCATCATCCAAGGTAACGCTGCCTTTTAGTTGCAACTGTCCAGCTAACCATTGTTTACGCGCCACTAATGGCGCAATGTTAGGGATTAAATAAGTACCTAATTCGGCACCGTTAAACACTTCCACTAACACCTTTTCAATTTTGCCCGACACAATCACCGTTGCCGCACCGGACCTTGCCGCTAAACGCGCGGCACGAACTTTGGTGGACATGCCGCCCCGCCCTAGTCCGCTGATACTGCCTCCGGCGACTTCATCCAGCAAAGTTTCATTAACGCTGATACTGGAAATTAATTTCGCGTCGGGATTTAAACTGGGATTGGCGTCGAATAAACCGGTTTGGTCGGTGAGAATCACTAATAAATCGGCTTCAACTAAATTAGCAACCAAAGCGCCTAGCGTATCGTTATCACCAAAGCGAATTTCTTCGGTGGCGACTGCGTCATTTTCGTTAATCACCGGCACCACGCCAAAATCGAGCAAAGTTAGCAAGGTGCTGCGGGCGTTCAAGTAACGCTGACGATCGGACAAATCATCGTGGGTTAACAAGACTTGTGCGGCTAGTAAATCATGGAGCTGAAACTCATCTTCAAAACGTCTGACCAAACCCATTTGCCCGACTGAAGCGGCGGCTTGCAGTTCATGCAAAGTTTTGGGGCGTGATTTCAGTTTTAAGCGGCACATGCCTTCGGCGACCGAGCCGGAGGAAACTAATACAACATCAACGCCTTGTTGTCTAAGTGCCGCCATTTGTGCGACCCAATCAGCAATCGCGACTTTGTTCAGCCCCCGTCCGCCATCGGTTAATAATGAGCTGCCAATTTTGACAACGATACGTTTTGTTTTTGAAAACTCAGAACGGCTCACGGTGCAACTCCTGTTGCTGTTGTTTTTGCTCTGTTTTTTGTTGCTCAAGGAAATCCATGATGGCGTACATCAAAGCTTGGGTACCTTGTCTTTTTAATGCTGAAATTTTGAATACCGGTCCTGTCCAGTTCAACGCGTCAACAATCGCTTGGCAATGTGCATCAACTTCGTCATCGGGTACGTTGTCGATTTTATTAAGCACCAACCAACGCGGTTTTTCGGCCAGTTCATCACTCCATTTTTCAACTTCATGGATGATTTTTTCTGCCGCTGTAACTGGGGTTTCGTCACTTTCATACGGCGCGACATCAACCATATGTAACAACAATCCGGTTCTGGATAGATGTTTCAAGAATTGCAGACCTAAACCTGCACCTTCCGCCGCCCCCTCGATAACGCCTGGAATATCAGCAATCACGAAACTGCGTAAATCATCAACACTGACTACGCCCAAATTTGGGTGCAAGGTGGTGAACGGATAATCGGCTACTTTAGGACGTGCCGAAGAAACTGCGGTAATTAAACTCGATTTACCGGCATTAGGCATTCCCAATAAACCAACATCGGCAATCACCATCAATTCCAATTGCAAAATCCGATGCTCACCCGGCGAACCTTTACTAGTTTGCTGCGGAGCGCGGTTGATACTGCTTTTGAAGCGGGTATTACCTAAACCGTGGAAACCACCTTTAGCGACCAAAAGTTTTTCGCCTGGCTTGGTTAAATCGCCAATTTTCTCACCCGTGGTTGCTTCGTAAACAATGGTTCCCGGCGGCACCGGCACAAAACAATCATCGCCTTTTTTGCCGGTACAGTTACGACTCATACCGTTTTGTCCGCGCTGGGCACGAAAAACCGAGCTGTAACGAAAATCAACCAAGGTGTTTACATTTTCGGTTGCAACTAGGTAAACGCTACCACCATCCCCAGCATCACCGCCGTCAGGACCACCTAAAGGAATATATTTTTCACGACGAAAAGAGGCAACACCGTTACCACCATCGCCCGCTTCTACGCGAATTTCCGCTTCGTCAACAAATCTCATAATTTACCGGTATAAACAAAAAAGCCCCGCTGAAAAACGAGGCTTTTTTTATCAGTTGTGCAAGTAGCACACCCAAAATTTTTATGCTGCTGCAATGCTAACGTATTTACGGTTTTTAGGGCCTTTTTCTTCAAAAACCACTACGCCATCAACTGTTGCAAACAATGTGTGGTCTTTGCCAATCCCTACGTTATCACCTGCATGAAAACGGGTGCCACGTTGACGAACTAAGATATTGCCAGCTCTGACGACTTGACCGCCAAAACGTTTAACACCTAGTCGCTGAGCATTAGAATCGCGACCGTTACGAGTACTACCGCCTGCCTTCTTGTGAGCCATTTCCCAACCTCGTTATGTTATGCAGAAATGCCAGTAATCTGGACTTCTG
>JBJSYX010000154.1:0-2460 GCA_046090005.1 Methylomonas sp.
AGAACGCACGGCCTGTTAAAGCTGGGTTCAAGAAGTTTTTACCAGTACCACCAAATACTTCTTTACCTAAAACGATACCAAAAGAGATACCTAATGCCACTTGCCACAAAGGCATATCAGGCGGCAAGATTAAGGTATAAAGCATTGATGAAACTAAGAAACCTTCATTTACTTCGTGTTTACGAACGGTTGCGAATAGCACTTCCCATACACCACCAACCGCTAAAGTTGTGATGTAAATCGGGAAGAAATACAACATACCGTGCACTAAGCAAGATAAAGGGTTGTAAGGATTGTAGCCAAACAGCACCATTGGGATTCTGCGCCATCCTTCGATGGAATCAACACCCATAGACTGCATCGCAAGATTGGCTTGGTAGCCGGTATTATACCAAGCCATCAAGATACAAAATGCAGTGGCAATTACCACAAAGGTCATCGTCCGTTTCAGGTCGTTACCGTCGCGAACGTGCGTTTTACCGCGTGTTACATCGGATGGTGTATAGATGAAAGTATCAACCATCTCATAGAGACCATAATACTTTTCCAGCTTACCACCCTTTGTAAAATGCGGCTCTATGCTATCTAATAAATCTCTAGCCGACATTTATCCTTCCTTCTCAATTTTATTTAAGTTAGCTCTGAGTACTGGTGCAAAATCATGCTTACCTGGATCAACGAATGTGAATAAGGAAACATCTTCTTCATTCAATTCCAAACAACCCAATGCTTGAGCAACATCGGTATCACCAACCACAATTGCTTTTAACAATGGTGTTGCCAAAATATCTAAAGGCATCACTGATTCGTAAACCCCAACAGGAACGATGGCACGATTACTACCATTTTTGTCAGTGGTTAGTGGGAATAAACGATTATCTTTACGATCTTTGCTTGACACATAAACATTCATTGCTGAATATTTATTTTTACCAGCAACAATCCAGCCAAATAATTCACGAGCGCGACCTTCTTTTAATGCTGAAACTTGTAAGTCGTAAGCACCTAAAAATGCCACCGAACCAGCAGCCTGATGTCCGTATAAAACAGAACCAGAAATCACACGGCTTTCTTCGTTTTCTTGCAATTCATTAGCAGTCAAATCACCTAAGTTTGCACCAACACGAGTACGAACTAATCTTGGATTTTTAACGGTAGGGCCGGCTAATGAAACCACTCGTTCAACATTCAACTGTCCAGAAGTAAACAATGCGCCAATCGCAATAACTGCTTGATAATCAATATGCCAAACGAATTTGCTGATATTAACTGGATCGATTAAATGAATGTGTGTGCTTGGTAAACCGGCAGGATGCGGGCCTGAGAATTCAGCAACTTGAGCAGCACCGTTACTAGCTACATCCGCACCAGCCGCTTTGCACAAATAAGTTTTGCCAGCAGTCAATTTTGAAATGACAGTTAAGCCATTAGCAAAATCATTAGCACGCTCTTTGATGATAACCGAAGGATCAGCAGCTAAAGGACGTGTATCAATCGCGGTTACAAAAATTGAACTTGGAACGCTATCAACACTAGGCACTTTACCGTAAGGACGCGTTAAAAACGAGGTCCAAAGGCCAGAGTTCAACAAGTTTTCTTTAACTTGCTCTGCTGACAAATTGGCCAACTCATTTTCAGAGTACTTGGCAAACGTTTCCTGTTTGTTACCTTGCAATTCAATCACAACTGACAATAACGCACGTTTGTCACCACGATTGATTGCTTTAACCACGCCAGCACCTGGTGCGGTAAAGCTAACGCCAGGATTTTTTTTATCAAAAAATAGCGTTTGACCTAATTTAACGTTGTCACCTTCAGCAACAACAACTTTCGGCTTCAAACCAACAAAATCAGCCCCCAAAAGCGCAACTGATTTAATGGCATTACCATCGCTTATCGTTTGTTCAGGCCCGCCCGTAATAGGCAAGTCCAAACCTTTTTTTATAGTAAATTGCATAGTTGATAAACCTGCTCCCCAGACAAAATTGCTGCAAAAAGTCCTTTGTGAACCATAAAAACTCACCGGACACTTCAAGACATAAAACCCTGCCATTACATCACAACTCACCAGCTTTCTCAATTCAAAATCACTGTTTCACAGCCGATTCAATCAGGAAAATAGCGGCATCATTTGCCTTCACCCTAATCTTTCAAATGTTTTTGCTTGAGCTAGAAATCGCTTTATTTGCACAATTTGTTGTTTCTCAGTGATTTGATACGGGTATAATCCGCCGCAACTTAAGCATCTGCTTGAAATTCCAATTAACTTTAAGATTTTTGCGGAAAATAATTCTATGTCGATTCGCCCCAGAAAACACACCCAACAAGTTTTAGTCGGTAACGTTAAAGTGGGAGGTGGCGCACCGATTGTCGTTCAATCGATGACCAACACAGATACAGCCGATATAGCTGGTAGCGTTAAACAAATCATTGAATTATCTAATGCTGGCTCTGAATTAG
>JBJSYX010000155.1:0-3442 GCA_046090005.1 Methylomonas sp.
CAAACGATAACTTGGGATTAACTCGCAAACCTGCTGAATAATCTAACTGCGAATGATGCAAGCGTTGTTGCTGTGACAAGCTATTAAAACTGATATGACTACACAGCTGGCTAATCTCGGCAAACTCGTCAGTTCGCAACCCCGGCGTCGTCAAATGTACGCTACCACCCTGCTCGCCCAACACTTCCCTAGCCAAACGCGCTTCAAACAAAGAACTGACCGAAAAACCATCAACCCGCCCTTTCAAAAGCGCTAACACCGCCAGTAATGGCAGGGCTTTAATCGAATAAATGATTTTACAACCGGTCGCCTCGCGCAAACTTTCAAGTGGTTGCAGATTTTCCAGAATCGCGTCTTGATCAAACACATAAGCCGGACTGGTTTTTACTACCTCAAAATCCATGCGCCTGTTGCCGACAATAATTCAACACCTGCGCCAATAAATCGCTATCTTCACTAAACAAACGTAAATCCGGCTGCTCCTTCCGCAACCAAGTCAATTGCCGTTTAGCCAATTGCCGAGTCGCGGCAATCGCTTTTTCCTGCATGTCGGCAAAATCATATTCACCCTGCAAATACGACCAAACCTGCCGATACCCTACACAACGAATCGACGGCATCGCCTCATCTAAATCACCACGCTGCCGTAAAGCCTCCACTTCATCAATCAACCCCTGCGCCAACATCAACTTAAAGCGTTCGGCAATTTTGTCGTGCAAAGTGTGGCGCTGTCTGGGTTCGATGACGATTTTGCTGTAGGCATAAGGCAAATCTTCACCCTCATCAGCTTGAAAAAAACTGGTCAACGGCTTACCGCTAATCTCATAAACCTCTAAAGCCCGTTGCACCCGCTGCGGGTCATTCATATGAATTCGCGCTGCCGCTAATGGATCAACAGCCGCCAAGCGCTCATGCATTGCTTGTTTGCCAAACGCCTGCAACTGTTGATCTAAACGCTGCCTAAGCTCAGGATCAGCTTCCGGCAATTGCGCCAAACCTTGAGTTAAGGCGCTGAAATACAACATCGTTCCACCCGCTAAAATCGGCAATTTTCCTCTAGCAGTAATATCCGCCATCAGCTCCAAGGCTCGATGACGAAACTGGCCGGTCGAAAACGCTTCGCTAGGATCAAGAATATCAATCAAATGATGCACAATCCCCCCACGCTCCGCCTCAGTCGGTTTCGCGGTACCAATATCCATATCCTTAAACACCAACGCCGAATCAACGCTGATAATCTCGGCATTCATCTCTTGCGCCATCGCCACCGACAACGCGGTTTTACCCGAAGCCGTCGGCCCCATGAGCAAAATCGCCGCAGGTTTGCTGTCTGTCATCACTGCCCCCGCATAAAAAATTTGTCCAACTCTTGATGACTCAACGCCACCCAAGTCGGTCTGCCGTGATTACATTGCCCAATTCGCTCGGTTTTTTCCATGTCGCGTAACAAGGCGTTCATTTCTTCAATACTCAAACGCCGCTTAGCACGCACCGAACTATGACAAGCCATGGTCGCCAACACTGAATTAATCGTTTCTTGGACTTTTTGGCTAGTGCCATGAGTCAACATATCTGCCAAAATATCCCTAACTAATTGATCGACATCGGTTTTAGCTAACAAAGCCGGTGTCGAACGCAACACCAAGGCTTGCGGCCCAGAACGATTCAACTCAAAGCCTAAATCCATAAACAAGGCTTGTTCCTGCTCAGCCAAATCCGCTTCTGCGGCGCTAACTTGCAATTTAATCGGCAATAACAACGGCTGAGAAACGATTGCCCGACTGTGATAATGATTTTTCAAGCGTTCATAAGTCACCCGCTCATGCGCCGCATGAGCATCAACCAAAATTACCCCGTTCGCAGTTTCGGCAAGAATATAAATATTGTGAATATGCGCCAAGGCAAATCCCAACGGCGGCATCACCGACTCCGGCTCAACCGGTGCTGGCGTTGATTTTTCTGGCATCAATCGAGTGTATGCATCAACCTGATTCGCCAAAAAGCTCGGACTCGGCCTAGGGCTAGGTTGATAACTACCCACACTTCGACCGCTACTGACTTTATAAGCCGACACATCATTAACCTGATTATCGGCAACCTGCGCCATTGGCAACGCGGTTTGCTGACTGACGACTGGGCGAGGCTCAACTTCATCTAGCTGAACATCAATGGTTTCCACCACCAGCGCTGGCTGGCCTGGCCTTTGCTCAGCCAAACTACGATGCAAAGCCTGAAACAAAAAGTCATGCACCATCCGCCCTTCCCTAAACCGTACTTCTAATTTAGTCGGGTGAGCATTGACATCAACCAGCGCAGGATCAAGCTGCAAATACAAAACAAACACCGGATGGCGACCGTGATACAGCACATCTTGATAAGCCTGTTTCACTGCATGAGCCACCAACCGATCTTTAATCAAACGGCCATTGACATAAAAAAACTGCATATCCTGCTGGCTACGGGAAAACGTCGGTTTGCCAACCCAACCGTATAAATGTAAACCCGAAGCGGTGTAATCAATTTTGATCGCATTTTCGACAAAGCCTTCACCACAAATCGCTGCAATTCGTTTCAGCTGATCTTGCTCGCTTTGGGTCGGTTTTAAATTCAGTACCTCGCGCTGATTGTGATTTACCAAAAAGCCAACATCAGTCCGCGCCAAAGCCAGCTTTTGAATCAAACTTTCCATATGAGCAAATTCGGTTTTTTCGGCTTTTAGAAATTTGCGTCGCGCGGGCGTGTTGTAAAACAAATCACGGACATCGACCGTCGTGCCTGGTGGATGTGGGTCTGGCTGAGGATTAAAGTTTTGCTCGGTGCCATCAGCGCTGACTAACCAAGCACAATCGGCCTCTGCGGTTCTGGAAATCAACGTCAAACGAGCCACCGAGCTAATACTCGGTAAGGCCTCACCACGAAAGCCCATACTCATCACCTGTTCTAAATCATCTAACGAACTGATTTTGCTGGTGGCATGGCGCGACAAGGCCAACGCCAAATCTTCCTTAACAATCCCACAACCATTATCGCGAATCCTAATCTGCCGCACCCCACCCTGTTCAATATCAATTTGAATCTGGGTAGCACCCGCATCAAAACAGTTTTCAACCAATTCTTTCACCACCGAAGCGGGTCTTTCGACCACCTCACCAGCGGCGATTTGATTGACTAATTGTGTCGGTAAAGCTTGAATGCGCATGAGATTAAGCTGGCAAAAAAACAACCATTTTACTGGATAGGGCGATTCATGGTATTTATTCGTTAACCGATAGGTGAGCAACGCCTACCTTAAAAAGGCTTTGGTTATCAACAACCTTGAAGCAACATAATAATCTTCACTGATCATTAGACATGGAAAGCTGAAGTTCGTATTTAAAACCTCAACAATCCATGAATAACGACAGCAATCGCCACAAAACAAATTCAGGCTAGAAATGTTTTT
>JBJSYX010000156.1:0-4309 GCA_046090005.1 Methylomonas sp.
AGCGGGGCTGTAGTTTTTTGTCGTTTTCATCGGGTTTCAAATTTTAATGGATTAAAAATTTGACGCGACAACTATTCTGACATTGGGGGTTTGAGAATATTTTATCGTTATGGCAACACTTTGGGCGTCAACCGAGACGTAGTGAACTTGCAAAGGTACCCTCTACTATTTCCCAAGGTCCTTATAATCGACGGTTTAGTTCGTGGACTGCTGCTTTAGAAGCTTTCGTTGAGTACGCAAACGATAGTGCAACTGTACCAGTACCAGTAGTCTCGAATAATAAAAATCAACAAAAAACAGGTAGAGATCCTTCGCTTCGGCTTCGTTGGCATGTGTTACAACGAGATCGATTTACTTGTTGCGCTTGTGGCACAAGTCCTGCGATTACTGCGGGCGTAGAATTGCACATTGATCATATACTGCTATGGAGTAAAGGTGGTGAAACAATACTCGCGAATCTTCAAACTCTTTGTTCTGCATGTAATCTTGGCAAATCTAATGTTTAGCTGGATAGGATGTGTTTCGCTATCGCGAAGCGCATCATTCGCGAGCGATGCGTGTCAGATTGTTCGGCATATCTTATTCCCTTGTCCCACTTAAAAACCAACCAAACCCGATGCAATGGCGCTGACAATTCCGGCAGCCCATTTTTTGTCGTCAACGGTTCCGGCTGCGAAAACGGAAACACAACCGCCAAAAACAACCGCGACCATGAAAAGTGAGAAGCAAAATAAGCTGTAAGTCATCTTTCGCTTCAATTCGGCTTCGGTTATTTCTCTGGCTCGTCTTGCAACAGCATCTTCTTGGGTTTCGTTGCTAACCGATAATTCGTATTTGTGATCTTTGCCGACGATTTGCCCTAGGTTAATCAGCGGGGCGTTGGTTTTTTCATTGTTCTGCGTAGCCACTAGATACCTACAATCTCGTTCAATAGTTGTTTGTTTTGATCAAGGATACCCAGTCTTTTTTTCTCGGTTTTCGCTTCGGCGACGGCATCATAAAGCGCAATCGCTTTGCGTAGAATTTCTGTTTTGGTGGTGTGTCCCGAAGAAGCCAGTTGTTCTAAGCGTTCGTTTAATTCAGGTGATACGCTTATTTTGCGTTTAAACAAGAAAGATAGCGAACGGATCAATCGCGAGCAATGCCCTTTACGTTAATCCTGTTGTGTTGTTACGATTTTGATTTTGTCGTTGTATATTCATTAGCAATAGACAATAATTTGTTGAAATCTTCAACAATCTAGGAGTGTTTTATGGCTACCATGAATTTCAGTGTTCCCGATGGGATAAAAGAAGCGTTCAATATTGCCTACCAAGGGCAAAACAAAAGCGCGGTGATTGCTGATTTAATGCGAGAAGCTATCGAACGTGCAGAACGTAAACAACGCAGTCACGATGCTATCTTGAGAATAATGGATAGACGCAAACATGCGCCGACGATTAGCGATGAGCAGATTCGTACGGCTAGAGAAGATGGGCGTCCATGATACTGGTCGTTGATGCCAGTGTTGCGCTTAAATGGTTTTTCCAAGACCGTGACAACGAAGCAGATTGTGATTTAGCATTATCGATTCTTTATGGTGTCGATCAAGGGCGTATACAGCTCATGCAGCCGCCTCATTTCATTGCTGAAGTCGCTGCGGTTCTTGCTCGAGAAAAGCCCGACGAAGCGGAAGATGATTTGTTTGATTTGTTAAATATTGAAAGTCGCGTCATCAATGAGCCTGAAATTTATATGACATCAATCGATCTCGCTAAGCGTTATCGGCATCACCTATTCGACACGCTTTATCACGCAGTTGCTTTGAATACTCCCCGTGCGACATTCATCACCGCTGACTCTGTTTATTATCAGAAAGCTAAGGCTAGTGGCCGGATAATGTTATTGAAGGAGGACATCCCTTGAAAAGCCTGTAGATAGCTGTGTTGAGCGTTAGCGAAGCACATCAGCTCAATCAACAGCGAAAGACTAACCATGAGTAAAAAACAAAAGCTAATCTAAAAACTTAAATCCAATTCGGTTTTTACTTGGCCGGAATTGGAAAGCCTAATGAATCAGCTTGAGTTTGAGAAAGTCGAAGGCGATGGTTCTCGGGTGAAGTTTGTAAAAGCGCAGTTGGTGATTATGTTGCACAAACCGCATCCACAAAACGAAATCAAAAATTACGTCAGAAAAGCGATTTTAGAGAGGCTAAAAGATGAGCTGCTTTAAATACAAAACTTATACCGGTTCAATAGAAATCAGTCTTGAGGATAATTGTCTGCATGGCAAGATTTTGAATATAGCTGATTTAATTACTTACGAAGCTGAGGCCCATGATGAGTTAAAAGCCGCTTTTCAGGCCGCGACTGATGATTACATCGCATTTTGTGCAGAGATGGGGAAAGACCCTAATAAGCCGTTTAAAGGTTCTTTTAATGTCAGAATTGGTCAAGAGTTGCACGCTAAAGCAGCCAAACGTGCCCAGCAAATAGGTAAATCGTTAAATGATTACATTAAGGATGTGATTAAGGCTGATACCGAAATACAGATTTGATTTACACATCCTTAAACAACACCTTCGCCTTCCGTTCATAGTTATAAGCACTTTTCAATGGCTCCGGTAAATCCTCAACTTCACAGGCTACAAAGCCGCGATCAACAAACCAGTGCATGGTTTGTGTTGAGCGGACAAACAAACGCTGAATCCCTTGTTGTTTGGCTTGATTAGTCAAATAGGCCAGCAAGCTGTTGCCGCGTGCGCCTTTTTGGTAATCGAGATGCACGGCTAGGCAGGCGATTTCGGCGCTATTGGCGTTGGGGATGATGTGCAGGGCGGTGCAGCCGATGATTAAACCGTCACGTTCGATGACGATGTAATCGTTAATTGCCATTTCCAGCTTTTCCCGCGAGCGTTTGACCAAAATGCCTTGCGCTTCCAACGGTTTGATTAATTCCATAATCCCACCGATGTCGTCTAAATTGGCGGGGCGGATGGTTTCAAAGGCGGTGGAGCTGATTAGGGTGCCGACGCCGTCACGGGTGAATAATTCCAGTAACAAGGCGCCATCGACCAATCGATTGATTAAATGGGCGCGTTGTACGCCTTGGCGACAGCTTTGCATTGCGGCTTGTAAGGAACGAGCGATTGCATCGGGTAATTGGTGCTGTTGTTGTAACAAGCTGGCGGCTTGTTCGGTGGTGAGTTGCTGAATCGGTTGTTGGTCGTCGGGCGATAAACAGTTGTGTTCGGTCAGTAAAATCAGCTTTTCCGCTTGCAAGGCAATCGCGACTTCGGTGGCGACTTCTTCCGCTGATAAATTAAATACTTCACCGCTAGGCGAATAACCAATCGGCGAAATTAACACCACGTTGTTTTGATCCAATTGTTGATGAATCGCTTGGCTGTCTATTCGCCGCACTTTGCCGGTAAAGCAATAATCAATGCCGTCCAAAACCCCTAACGGTTTGGCGGTGACAAAATTACCGGAAGCAACCCGAATTTGTGCCCCTGCCATCGGTGAGCCGGAGACGCCCATCGACAGCAATGCTTCAATTTCCACCCGCACTAAGCCAGCCGCTTGTTTGACATATTGCAAGGTGGTGGAATCGGTAATCCGCAGATGATGATGAAATTTGGGGGTATTGCCTTGTTCCAGCAAGCGTTCGTCAATCTGGTTACGAATCCCGTGTACTAACACCAAGCGCACACCGAGGCTTTTTAATAAAGCAAAGTCGTGGATGAGCTTGTCAAAATCCTGATCAGTCACCGCCGCGCCACTGAAAAAAATCACAAAAGTGCGATTGCGATGGGCATGAATATACGGTGATGAAGCGCGGAACCAATTGACGAATTCAGAAGGTGAAATCATAAAAATCCGTTGATTACAGATTTAAGCTGGTTTTTAAATACAAACCAGCTAACACCAAATAAACCACAAAACTAACCCCTAGTAACCAAGGTTTGCCTTTGGGTTTTGCCCATTCCGGTAAATGCGGCGGCAACATACGGTGGTTGATTAAATATAAGGCCACTGGAAAAGTGATAGTGCCGATAAAGCCAATCAAAGCGCTGATTAAAATTAATGGCCCCGGTGCATCGAGTTGCATGGTGAATGAGGTGATGACCGTTAATACGCCAAGGAAAATGTAATACCAGCGCCGTGCTGATAATTGGCGAGTTTTGGGGAATAAAGTCATGACGATGTCAGTTTGGATGCGGCTGACGGCGTCGGCGGTGGCTAACCATGTGTCGGTTAAGAATGATGCCGCGACCACTAAAAATAATAAACGACCAATTTCGCCCCAGCTGACGGCGAAAAACTGACTT
>JBJSYX010000157.1:0-5065 GCA_046090005.1 Methylomonas sp.
ATGCCACCAATGCCAAAACTGAAACTGGCATATAAAGCTTGGCCTTTACCTTGATGCTGCTCACCAAAATATTGATACAGCAATTGAATCGCCACCACATGAGCAATCCCAAACGAGGCGGCGTGTAAACATTGCGCCCAAATCGCCCAAGCTAATTCATCAACCTGATAAGCAATCATCAACCAACGCCAAGTAGTGAGCGCCAAGCTGACTAACAACAAACGTCTCAAGCTAAACAGTCGCAATAAATGACTGACCAGCATAAACATGACGATTTCTGCACAAACCCCTAGTGCCCATAACAAACCAGTCGCGGTTGCTGTATAAGCATGTTGTTTGAGGTAAACCGAATAAAACACGTAATACGGGCCATGAGCGATTTGCAAGCACATATAGACCAAGAAGAAGGCAATCACTTCAAATCGGCACAACACCTGCCAAATCCCAACGCCTTGCTTGGCTTGTTGACTGGCTTTGGGCTCAGGGGTAATCAGCGCAATCAAGGCGTTTAGACTTAATAAGCTGGTAATAATCAGTGGTAAATAACCAATGCTAAAGCTGTCTAAAAACCAGCCGATACCGAGCACTGCCAAAATAAACCCAATAGAACCCCACAGCCGAATTCGGCTATAAGCCTGCCCTGCTTGGTTTTTAAGATGTAATAGCGTCACCGCTTCAAATTGCGGCAAGGTGGCGTTCCAGAAAAAACTGAAACTGATAGTAACAATGGCAAACCAATAGTAATCGTTGCCATAGAAAAATCCTGCAAACAACAAAGCCGACAAACTAATGGCGAGGCGAATCAGCCATAAACGCTTGCCGGTTTTATCAGCCACATAGCCCCATAAATTCGGGGCGATGATTTTGGTGGCGATCATTAAGGCGGTTAATTCGCCAATTTCCTTGGCAGCAAATCCGACATGTTTTAGATACAAACTCCAAAACGGCAGAAAAGCGCCCAACGTGGCGAAATAGAAAAAATAAAACCCTGATAATCGCCAGTAAGGCAGCTTCATTTAACGTAAAACGGGCAAACCACTATCAACATGCAGATTTTGTGCGCGATGGCGCAATAAATGATCCATTAAAATAATCGCCACCATTGCTTCGGCAATCGGTGTAGCACGAATACCCACACAAGGATCGTGTCGACCTTCGGTAACGACTTCAACGGCTTCACCTTTGCTGTTAATGCTACGACCAGGCAAACGTAAGCTGGAAGTGGGTTTTAAGGCAATCCGCGCCACAATATCTTGACCACTGGAAATGCCGCCTAAAATGCCGCCGGCATGGTTGCTTAAAAAACCCTCTGGAGTGATTTCATCTCTAAATTGGGTACCTTTGGCTTCAATACAATCAAAACCATCACCAATTTCGACGCCTTTCACCGCATTGATGCTCATCAAAGCATGAGCCAAATCCGCATCTAAACGATCAAAAATTGGCTCGCCTAAACCCGCTGGCACGTTGCTGGCGATTACTTCAATTTTGGCTCCAATCGACTCGCCTTCTTTGCGTAAAGCGTCCATATAAGCGGTCATCGCTGCCACTTTGCCTGCATCGGGACTGAAAAATGGATTATTGCCAATTTCATCCCAATCAAAATTTTCGATTTTAATCGGGCCTAATTGCGATAAATAACCACGAACCTGAATCCCGTGTTGCTCTAATAAATATTTTTTAGCGATGGCACCCGCCGCTACTCGCATCGCGGTTTCCCGAGCTGATGAACGACCGCCGCCGCGATAATCACGAAAACCGTATTTTTGCTGATAAGTAATATCGGCATGACCGGGACGAAAGGTTTCGGCAATTTTGGAATAGTCTTTTGAGCGTTGATCGGTGTTTTCGATTAATAAACCAATGGAAGTTCCCGTAGTTTTACCTTCGAACACCCCTGACAAAATTTTCACTTCGTCAGCTTCGCGGCGTTGGGTGGTGTGACGGGAAGTGCCCGGCTTGCGGCGATCTAAATCAATTTGCAAATCGGCTTCGGTTAATGACAAACCCGGTGGGCAACCATCAACAATCGCGCCAAGAGAAAGACCGTGGCTTTCGCCAAAGGTGGTCACAGTGAACAATTTTCCGATGCTATTTCCAGACATAGTTATAAGGCGCTTGCAAAAAGTGAATGGTAAAGTTTGACTTGTTCAGCGGTTAATAAAAACACACCATCGCCGCCGTTTTCAAATTCCAGCCAGTTAAATGGTACTTCGGGGAATAATTCCTGTAGGGTGACATCGCTATTACCGACTTCGACGACCAGAATGCCGTGTTCAGCTAAATAATGATTAGCTTCAACCAAGATTTTGATCACCAAGTCCAAACCATTATCACCGCCTTTAAAACCTAAAGCCGGTTCGGCATGGAACTCAGCTGGCAAACCTTCCCATTCAGCGATGCTGACATAAGGCGGATTGCTAACGATGATGTCGTAAGGTTTACGCGGCAAAGCAGTAAATAAATCCGATTGATACAAAGCCAGATCATCCGTTAAATGATGTTTTTCCAGATTGATTTCTGCCACCGCTAAAGCATCAGCGGATAAATCCACTGCATCAACTTGAGCATTGGGAAACGCATAAGCACAAGCAATAGCGATACAAGCGCTGCCAGTGCATAAATCCAGCACCGAAAACACTTCCTCTTCGTCAATCCAAGGTGCAAAGCGGTTAGCAATTAACTCAGCAATCGGTGAACGCGGCACTAATACCCGCTCATCAACGTAAAACGACAAACCAGCAAAAATTGATTCATGGGTTAGATAAGCCGACGGTTTACGCTCGACAATTCGGCGCCCGATGATGTCTACCAAGGCTTGGCGTTCTGGCAAGGTTAAAACTGTATCCAGATAGTGAACGGCCAGATCATAAGGCTGATGCAAAGTGTGTAAAACCAATGCGGCAGCTTCGTCGAGCGGCGTCACGGTGCCGTGACCTAAAAAAACCTGTTGTTCTGCAAATTGACTAGCACCCCAGCGGATGTAGTCTTTGATAGTAGTAAGCGTTGCGGTTACATCGGTCGCCGTATTGGTCATAGTCAGTCTTAAATCCAGAAAATAACCGCGAATTTTAAACTAAAGCCTTTGCGATTGTTCAACTAAAGCGCTCAATTGTTTATTGCTAACTATTTGCTTTTAGATTTGATGTGATAATATCGCATTCTCAACTGTTACAATATAACACTGGCGTTACAACCACAACTTATGAAAAAAAACCTCGCTTTCGCTTTAATGTTGCCCACGTCTATCAGTTTTGCAACTGAAACGACCACCATCACTGAACTGGAAGAAGTTACCGTCACCGCACCCAGCAAACCAATAGAAATCGCCTCGCCTAGCCATGTTTTAAGTGACAACGAATTAGCCATGAAAGTTGGCAGCAGCATTGGCGATACACTGAAAAATGAATTAGGCATCAGCAACCAATCGTTTGGCCCCGGCGTCGGCACGCCAGTGATTCGCGGACAATCAGGCTCAAGAGTGAAAGTATTGAATAACGGCATCGGTAGCAACGATGTGTCAGCAATCAGTCCAGACCACGCTTCCAGCGTCGAACCGTTATTAGCCGAAAAAATTGAAGTATTACGCGGCCCTGCGGCATTGCTATATAGCGGTGGCGCAATGGGTGGTATCGTCAATGTGGTTGATAACCGAATTCCCAGCCGGATTGCCGATAAAGTATTAGGTGGTGGACTTGAACAACGCTTCGACTCAACCAGCGATGAAACCAGCACCACCCTAAAAATCGAAGGCGGTAAAGACCAACTGGCTTATCATCTCGATGGTTTTTATCGCCACCGCAACAACATGGCCATCGGCGGTAGCGGCATTGATAGCGCTAAAGTCGGCATGACCGATCCATCGCTCACCGTAATCGATAACCCCAAAGGCTATTTGAACAACACCGGCGCCGAAGCTATCAGCGGTTCGGCTGGATTATCTTGGGTTGGAACACAAGGTTTTGCCGGCTTATCAATAAACAACCTTGATAACTATTACGGCATAGCACCGAATGGCAATGGCGAAGAACAAGTCGGTATTGCTTTACGTCAACAAAAATACGATTTCAAAAGCGAGTTAAACAATCCATTCAAATTCGCCAAAACTATCCGCAGCCGCCTTGGCTACACCGACTATCAACACACCGAAATTGCTAATGGCGAAGCCGGAGCTTTTTACACCAACAAATCTTATGAAGGCCGTGTTGAATTAAGCCATCAAGATTTAGGACTATTACATGGCATCATTGGCTTTCAAGCCCAAGCCAGTGACTTTAATGCCATTGAAAAATTAACGGGTGAAAGCATCGTCCCTCGATCTGACATCAACACCTACAGCGCTTTTGTTTTAGAATCATTTGAACTGGGCAGCGTCACTTATCAATTCGGCACTCGCGTTGAGCAAACCAAGATTCAACCGGATAGTTTTGCAAATTTGAATTACACGCCAGTCAGCGCGTCTGCTTCAGCTTTATGGAAATTGGACCAACGCAACAGTTTGAATCTGGCCTTGACCCGTTCTTCAAGAGCGCCGCAAGTACAGGAATTGTTAGCCAATGGCTACCACGATGCCACCCGCAGTTATGAACACGGCGATCTCAATCTGGGTCTGGAAACTGCTTATAACCTAGATTTAGGCTATCGATTTAAAACTGATTGGCTAAGAGCCGAGTTGGATGTATTCCACAATTGGGCCGGTGATTACATCTATCAGCAAAGAAACGGCCACTTTGTTAATCAACCAGATGTCGGCATTGTGCCGGTTTTACAAAGTGCTCAGGCTGACGCTATCTTTAAAGGTTATGAAGCAAAACTGATTTTGCCGATGATGGAAAATCATTATGGCTTGCTGGATTTAACCTTATTCAGCGATTACACCCGTGGCCAATTCGTTAATGGTGCTAACGTTCCCAGAATGCCGCCTTTGCGTTACGGTGTGCAGCTGGATTACAACCAAAACCAATTTTCCAGTTATTTGCGCCTAACCCGAGCCGATAATCAAGTCTATATTGGCGAGTTTGACACCACTACCGCTGGCTATTTTTTGCTGAATGTTGGCGTTAAC
>JBJSYX010000158.1:0-2080 GCA_046090005.1 Methylomonas sp.
TGGTCGGTCACGTCACCAAAGATCAATCATTGGCTGGGCCGATGACTTTGAGTCATATCGTTGATGCTCAAGTGGTTTTATCATCGACAGACGACTCGCGATTTCGAGTGTTACGCGCTGATAAAAACCGTTTTGGTAGCGTTGGCGAATTAGGTTTTTTTGCGATGGAAAGCAATGGCTTAAAAGAAGTTAAAAATCCATCGGCGATGTTTTTATCCCGCTCTGAAAAGCCATCACCCGGCAGTGTGGTCACCGTATTATGGGAAGGCACCCGCCCCTTGTTAGTCGAAATTCAAGCCTTGGTTACCGAAAGCCAATACGGTAACCCACGTCGATTAGCAGTGGGTTTAGATCAAAACCGCTTAGCCATGTTATTAGCCGTGTTGTCGCGTCATGGCGGGATTTTTACCGCCAGTGATGAAATTTATGCCAATGTCGTCGGCGGTATCAAAGTCACCGAAACCAGTAGCGACTTGGCGATTATGGTTGGCGTAGTATCCAGTTTGCGTGATCGAATTATTCCTTATGACACGGTATTTTTTGGCGAAGTCGGTTTAAATGGCGAGATACGCCCTGTCGCTAATGGTCATGCACGCTTAAATGAAGCCGCTAAACACGGCTTTAAACGGGCAATTATTCCGAAAAGCAATAAACCTAAAGAAATCATTAAGAACCTACAAATTCACGCTGTCAGCAATATACAAGAAGCACTCAATGTACTATCAGAATTAGAATAAAACTAGAAATTGGCGAGATTGCCTCACCAATTATTAAGAATACATCCCTGTCGGTTCTCGGGGGAAGAAAACCAATCCTAAACAACTAAAAATACATCCTTGTGGGGTATATCGGAGGCATACCCATTCCATAACAGCCTATTTTTTGCTCAACTTCTTCTCAGCTTCATCAATGGTTGCATTTAAAGTCTCAACTACCTTTTGATTATTGGCCTGAGCACGATTAGCCGACTCGGCAATAATCGCATTATCCGCATTAGCCTCTTTAACTAAGCATTCAAAAAAGTTTTTAGTTTTATTTTGCCAATCCCCAATCGCATCCATGCTTTTATTAAATGATTTAACATCTTGATCAGCAATAATAGGTGGGCTTGGTTGTTCGCCACAATTTGTTGGCACCCAAGCACCATTAGCAATAGTTCCAGCAACCGCAGAATTGGCTATAAAACAAAACAAAAATAGAAAAATTAATCTCATAAATACTTATTCAACAAAAAAATCGGGCCTAAGCCCGAAAAGGAGAGAGGAAATTAATGCTTTAGATTAAAGCATTAATAGCATCATGCATAAAACAGTATTAATTTAAAATGTGACCAATTGTCGCAGCTAATAAATTAAGGTTTTTCCAGTTTCTCGGCCAATTGAGCAGAAAACTGTCCAAAGAATGTACCGACTACAATCGAAATTGAAATAACCAATAAAGGATTATCCAAAGAAATACCTAATAATACATCTTGATTCAATTTATCAGGCGTCTGCAGTAAATAGGCAAAAGTAGAAGAATAACCCAAAACACTCGCTGGAATTGTCGCTAATTGAGGAATTTTAGCTGCCAAACATAAAACTAAAACCGCAACTGAAACTGTAATTGCTGCCATCACAGAAAAACCCGGTGCCGCTTCAGTCGATGTTTCAGTTAATATAACCGCAGTTACCCAAGCCATAAACACCCCAAAAATCCCACAGATAATCGTATTTTTCAAAGCTTCTTTTGTCGCTCCCAAAAAGAAATAAGCCGCCCAAGCGATAGTTGCCGCCCAAATAAAAAATATTCCACTTGCAGGCCCTACTGCTAAGAAAGTAGCAAAACCCGATAAGCCACTAATACTGATTGATAGCGCTGTTAATTTATCCATAAACCACCTAAATACACCTCTAAATTAAAAAATGAGTGTTTTATAGAGGAAAAATACAACACGATAAAGTTTAACCCAATTGATCCCTAAAAAACTTACTTGCTTTGAAAGATACTTTTTTACCCGCCGGTAAAGTTATCGGCTCGCCAGTTTTGGGATTACGGCCCACTCTTGCTGCACGCGGTTTAACTTCAAAACTACCAAAAC
>JBJSYX010000159.1:0-2353 GCA_046090005.1 Methylomonas sp.
GTCTTTTTCAACATACATTTGAAAGCTGATTTTGCCCTGCCTTCCACTGACTAGCTCAGCCAGCGATGAACCATGATGACTATGATGGTGAGCATTGACTGCAAAGCTGGAAAAACCTTGAGCAGTTTCAAAACTTAACAAGCAATCCACTAACGCCTCTTCCAAACTAGGTGGAACGTGGAGCGTAATTAAATAATCAGCATGAGTCATGCTTTAATCTCCCGCTGACCAAATCGTAAATACAGAATCGGCAGCATAATTAAGGTTAATAAAGTCGAAGATAACAAACCGCCAGTGACAACAATCGCCAATGGTCGCTGAATTTCCGAACCTGGGCCAGAAGCGAACAATAGTGGAATTAAACCAAACGCAGCAATGCTGGCGGTCATTAACACCGGCCTTAATCGTCGCGCCGAGCCAATGAACACCACTCGCGACAATTCCATCCCTGTTGCCGCTAATTGATTGAAATAGCTCACCATCACCACTCCGTTTAACACCGCAATCCCCAACAAAGCAATAAATCCCACCGAAGCAGGCACTGATAAATATTCGCCGGATAAACCCAAAGCAAATACACCACCTATCATCGCCAGGGGAATATTGGATAACACCAACACCGCTTGTCTGACCGAACCAAAAGTCGAAAACAGCAACAAGAAAATTAAGCCCAATGAAACAGGAATCACCAACGACAAACGCGCGGCTGCTCGTTGTTGATTTTCAAACTGACCGCCAAATTCGACATGAAAACCGGTTGGTAATTGAATTTGTTCAGCTACCGCTTTGCGGGCTTCATCAACAAAACCCACTAAATCGCGGCCTTCGACATTGCTACGAATCACCACAAAACGCTGACCTTTTTCACGATCAATTGATACTACACCTTCGACTTTTTCGATTTTAGCCACTGCGGTAATTGGAATATGATTGCCGTCAGCAAGGCTAATTTGTAAGTTATCAAAATTAGCGGTGGTGCTATCGCCACGCAATAACAGCGGTGTGCGCTTAATGCCTTCTTGAACGATGCCCAGTTGCTGACCTTCGACTTGTGCGCGTAGCGTATTTTCAATCGTGTTGCTGTCTAAGCCAAAACGCCCAGCCGCTTGGCGGTCAATTCTTAACTGCAAAAACTGCATCCCTTCGTTTTCGCGCGTAAACACATCGCTGGCACCGGGAATGGTTTTTAACAAAGCTTCGATTTCCCCCGCTTTGGCATTGAGTTGTTCTAAGTCAGCACCAAATAATTTAATCGCCACATCGCCACGAGTACCGGTCAACATTTCCGAAACCCGCATTTCAATCGGCTGGGTAAAACCAAACGAAATCCCCGGTGTGTGTGACATGATGCCGCGAATTTTCTCAATCAAGGCTTCTTTAGATTCCGCTTGCCACTGATCTTTCGGCTTCAAAATCAAGAAAGTATCGGTGTCGTTCAAGCTCATCGGGTCTAAGCCCAGCTCGTCAGTACCCACTCTCGAAACCACGGTTACCACTTCTGGAATATGTTCTAGGATATTTTTTTGCACGCGAATATCCAAATCAACTGAATCTTGCAAAGTAATCGACGGCAGTTTTTCCAACTGCACAATAATGTCGCCCTCGTCCAAAGTCGGCATAAACGTGCTACCGATTTGGCTAAACACCGCGATGGTTAAAGCGAATAAAACACCCGCGGTAATAAAGACTTTTTGACTATTCTCCAAACACCAAGCTAACGCTGGTTGATAAATCGCCAACATTTTGCGCGGCAACCACGGTTCTTCGTGAGACACTTTGGTCAATAAAAAAGACGCCAAAACCGGGATGACGGTTAGCGACAATAACAAAGAACCGCTTAAAGCAAACACAATTGTCATTGCCACTGGGCCAAACAATTTGCCTTCCAAGCCCTGTAAAGTTAGCAACGGCAAGAAGACGATAACAATGATTAAAATACCTGATGTTACCGGCACTGCCACTTCGCGGGTGGCGCGGTAAATCAAATGCAGTCTGGGTAAACGTTGATTTTTGCCATGATCCGCTAACTGGGTGATGATGTTTTCAACCACGACCACAGCGCCATCCACCAACATGCCAATCGCAATCGCTAAGCCGCCCAAACTCATTAAATTGGCTGACATGCCAAAGGCGTGCATTAAAATAAAGGTGATTAAAGCGGCCATCGGCAAAGCCAAAGCCACGGTTAATGCTGCTCGTAAATCGCCCAAAAATAAAATCAATAACACCACGACCAACACAATCGCTTCAAATAAAGCTTTTGAAACCGTATTGACTGCTTTACCAACCAAAACCCCGCGATTATAGAAGGTGTTGATTTTTACCCCTTGTGGCAAGCTGGGTTGTAAATCAG
>JBJSYX010000160.1:0-4917 GCA_046090005.1 Methylomonas sp.
TGTCGCGCATTGCCCCCGCGCTATCGTAAAAATCAATGCTTAAAAAATAAACCGATTAGTTAAACAAAACCGATCAGGATAGTTGATGCAGGATACTCGGGAGTAGTTTTGAATTGCTATTGACAAATTAATGCGGAACAATCAACGCTGACTTCAAATCAAAAGTTTTTTTGATTCGGCTCTTAACGCTATTGGCTTCTTGTTTGGATTGAAAAGGGCCGGCAATCACTTCGAATTTTTCCTGTTTAGGTAAACTCCTTACAGGAATCGCTGGTCCTTGGTGATTCAACATTGCCGCCAGTTTTTTGGCAGAATACTCTTCCATTGCCTCATCGACTGACAAATACCAATGTTGATTGTCGAGCTTAGCTTCAACGATGGGTTGATCTTTTAAGGCAGGTGGATGATCAAGCGCAATTCGCGTTACCGGAGGTTCAGGTAAAGTGACTGGACTCGGCACGCCATCCATTTGTTTTAACACCTGCTGTACTTTCTGCCAATCCACGGTTAAATGATAACTAGCTGCGGCGATTTTCAAGCGTTTCAGCAAATTAGCTTGTTGGCTTTTTTGTTGTGATTTCCATTTTTCTAGCGAAGGATGGGCTTCGATATATAACACGCTGTCTTTGAACCCCAACATATAAGGCTGATGAACGATATTGACTTGGGTATTTAAATCAACCTGCGGAAACAGCGCTTCAATATCTTCGGGATACATTTGAATACAGCCATGACTGACTTGCATCCCAATCCCATAAGGTTTATTGGTGCCGTGAATTAAATAACCTTTAAAACCGAGATTCATGGCATACAGGCCGAGCGGATTATCAGGGCCGCTGCGTATCACTTTTGGCAAAGGTTCATTCAATTGCCGATGTTCTTTTAAGATCGATTCAGGTGCTGTCCAGTCGGGTTTGTAGCGTTTGGTAATCACGCTAGTTTTACCTAATGGCGTACTCCAGCCATCACGACCGATACCAATTGGATAGGTGACAACGGTATTGATTTGCTTGGGCGGATAAAAAAACAACCGCATATTGGCGAGATTGATGACAATGCCCTTCTTGGGAGCTTCTGGCAATAGATATTGCAAGGGTAAGACAATGCCTTGTTTATCAGTTAAAACCCAAGGATCAATCCCAGGATTAGCCATTTGTATTTCGTCAAAACCTAAACCGAAATGGCGAGCGAGATCAGATAAGGTGTCGTTAGCTTTTGCAGGCACATGAGCATTAAGGCCAATACTGGATTGCTCATCCTGCACTTTAAAAACATGGGTTTCGACACTGGTGGGTAGTGGTTCAACGGTAATGTCAGCTTGCCTAGTAATCGGCAACATAGTTTCACAAGCGGTTAAGCCTTGAACAGCAATGATTGCAAAACACAGATTAGGAAGACCAAATAACGATCTTGAGCAAAATGTCATATAGGTTTGAAGATAAGTGACGTCGGCTTTATATTAACAGCAAATTTGTTAGAAACTTCAATCTGTTTTTACGCAACTATTTATAAAATAAAAGTTTTTTCAGTTTTTATGTGCAAAATCCAACAAAACTGTTGAATAGAAGAATACCGTCTAAACTCACTGAATCCCTATACCACCTCTGACAGCACGCACTTGTAATCCTGATGGCGTTGTCGCGTTGGTTTGCGAAACATTCACCCCAATCTGACTTCGTAACATGCCGTTTAAATCGGCTTTTTCTGCAGCATCTAAATCGCTACGCTTAAATTCAGAGGCTTGTTGGAGTTGTTTGGTACTTTGATTGGGAGACAGCGATTCCACCAATACTTCAGTTAATGAAGTATCTTGTTTGGCATTGGCGCAAAAGCTATAAGTAAGGGCCAATAAACCAAATTTAATTAGGCGGTTTGAGGAATTCATAGATTGAAATTAACAATGAAGCTGGATTCCCTTCTTGCTAGTGGTTGGACTTTTATCTGTGATACTTAAGCTCGCCTATCGATATAAAAGTGGTTTGAGCAATTTGAAACAATCGGGTGAAAATCGTTAATCGACGGCTTGGTATCGATGTCAGCCGCCTAGCGAAAACGTTAAATATTATTTATTGATGTTGCTCAGGCTAGATTGGTATGCGCTGCGTACCCTACACGGATAGCTGGAATTTTTAAAACTGTTGTAGATGTTATTTAAACGCTGACGCAACGCTATCAGCATTCAGTATTTTTTTGTTGATAGCGTTGCTTAAGATTCACTTACTTAGTTTTCAGCGAATACATTACATAGGCAACGTAAGCGACGGTTAATAGGTAAATAGCTGCTGAAATCATGAGGTTCTCCTGTTTTAGTTATTATAGCTTGTTCGCTTTATATCAAAATTACGAGGATTCGGCTTGATTGAATTATCAAACACGCTGTTGGCGTATAGCATTGGCGGCCTTGGCGTAATGGTCGAATGGCGTGCTTATTGGCTAGATTGTGGCCAAGCCTTTAGACGTTGGTCGGCGTTTGGCGCAGCTTTATGGGCGTTGCAATATGCTCTATTAGATGCTTGGACCGCTTGTTTAACCATGGCGATGACAGCGTTAAGAACGCTGTTGTCTTCAAATGATCAACCTAAATATCAACATGGGTTGACAGTCGGCTTTATCAGCTTGTTTATTGGTCTAACCGTTATCTCTTGGCAGGGTTATGTGTCTTTATTAGCAGCTTTTGCGGTGATTAATACCACGGTCGCGCTGTTTTATCTGGATAACTTCAAGATGCGAAAACTGTTGTTAGCATCAAGTTTGGCGTGGATTAGTAATGATATTTACTGGCAAGCTTGGCCAGCTTTGTTAGCGGAAACGGTGGCGATGCTGATCAATTTTCGCACCATCCACCGTTTAAATCAGGCTTAACGTTGGTGAAAGCGATTAAAAATCACAAAACCGACCAACATCGCGCCTATAAAGACCAATACAGCTGGCAAGCCAGAACTTAAGCCTACTAAAGCGGGTCCTGGACAAATCCCCGCCAAGCCCCAGCCAATGCCGAATATCGCTGAACCTATTAACAATTTACGGTCGATTCCCTGTTTAACGCCATCGCAAGAGGTTTGCGTTTCTGGTGATAAATCCATCAGGCGTTGAATCGCTGCTAAGGTCAGTAAGGCGCTCGCCATCACTATCGCCAAACTCGGGTCCCATTCGCCACTCACATCCAAAAACGCCAACACTTTGCTAGGATTGGTCATGTTGGCAATAATCAAACCAAAGCCAAACAACAACCCTAATAAACCTGCTACTAAATTTTTAATCATGATTTTTGCCTTACAAAAGGTGACGTTGGATGTAAACCGTCACACCAGCGGTAAACATAAACATCAAGGTCGCCACAATCGAGCGCATTGATAAACGCGCAATACCACACACCCCATGTCCGCTGGTACAACCACCACCTAAGCGACTGCCGTAACCCACCAATACTCCCGCAACCGCCAAAACCGCCAACGGCGCATCCAGCTTGATGACGATCTCGCCGACCGTGATTCGATACAAAGGCGCACTGGCAATCAAGCCCAATATAAACCACAGCCGCCAGCCCGATTCAGCATTCCAAGGCAATAAAAGCCCCGAAGCAATCCCTGAAATCCCTGCCACCCGTTTATGGGTAAGCAACAATAATCCAGCCGCTAGGCCAATAATCACACCGCCGAATGCAGCGGATAAAATCGTTATTTCTGTCATTTAATGTCTAGTTTTAAAGTTTGAAAGTATTACCAACGCTATATTAGCTTTTTTTGATGGTACCTAAGCAAGTGAATCACGTCAAAATCAACGGCACGCCTTTTAAAGATTCAATACCTTGACATTAACCCTTAACAACAAGTAACTTCGCTAATTCTCACAATCATCTCTGTAAGGAAACAACAATGGCTCATTGGTACCCAGATAATTCACAATCCATCGGCAACACACCTTTAGTTCGTCTTAACCGAATAAGCGACGGCGCACCGGTGACATTATTGGCCAAAATTGAAGGCCGTAATCCGGCTTATTCGGTGAAATGCCGAATTGGTGCTGCGATGATTAAAGATGCCGAACAACGTGGTTTATTAGGTGCGGGTAAAGAAATTATTGAGCCAACCAGCGGTAACACCGGCATCGCTTTAGCCTTTGTTGCTGCAGCAAAAGGTATTCCACTAACTTTAACTATGCCAGACACCATGAGCATCGAGCGCCGCAAATTACTCGCCGCTTACGGTGCAAAATTAGTGCTAACCGAAGGCGCCAAAGGCATGAAAGGCGCGATTGCTAAAGCTGAAGAAATTGCCGCTTCCGACCCTGATCGCTATTTGTTGTTACAACAATTTAAAAACCCCGCTAACCCACAAATTCATTTTGAAACCACTGGCCCTGAAATTTGGGCGGATACTGATGGTGCGATTGATATATTGGTGGCCGGTGTCGGCACAGGTGGCACCATCACAGGGGTTTCTCGCTTTGTAAAACAAGCGCAAAACAAAGCGATTACCTCAATTGCCGTTGAACCCGAATCCAGCCCTGTGTTAAGTCAACATCGCGCTGGTTTAGAAATTCAACCAGCACCACACAAAATCCAAGGTATAGGCGCAGGCTTTGTGCCTGATGTGTTGGATTTATCGTTAATTGATGAAATTGAACAAGTCAGCAACGACGATGCAATCGAATATGCACGTCGCTTAGCTCGCGAAGAAGGCATTTTGGCGGGCATTTCTTGCGGTGCGGCAGTTGCAGCGGCAGTTAGAGTGGCGAAACGCCCCGAAAACAGCGGCAAAACCATCGTGGTGATTTTGCCCGATTCTGGCGAACGCTATTTAAGCTCGGCTTTATTTGAAGGTTTGTTTGACGCACAAGGGATTGCGGCATGAGCTTGATTGATAAAGGCCAAAGTTGGGGCATTGATCATTTAGTCAGCGAATTGCGAAGCTTGCG
>JBJSYX010000161.1:0-2014 GCA_046090005.1 Methylomonas sp.
TGTATTGGACACTTGGTTTTCATCTGCTCTATGGCCGTTTTCAACCTTGGGTTGGCCTGAACAAACACCTGAATTAGCTCAACATTATCCAACTAGTGTTTTGGTAACTGGTTTCGACATCATTTTCTTCTGGGTTGCTCGGATGATTATGATGGGCTTGAAATTTCAAGGTCAAGTCCCATTCCGTGAAGTTTATATTCACGGTCTAGTCCGTGATGCCGAAGGGCAAAAAATGTCGAAATCTAAAGGTAATGTTTTAGACCCTATCGACATTATTGATGGTATTGATTTAGAAACATTAGTCGCCAAACGCATTTCTGGCATGATGCAGCCACATCTAGCTAAAAAAATCGAACAAGCTACCCGCAAAGATTTTCCAAATGGTATCGCATCCTATGGCACTGATGCCTTGCGCTTCACCTTTGCATCACTAGCTTCGACTGGTCGTGATATTCGTTTCGATTTAGCTCGAACTGAAGGCTACCGTAACTTCTGTAATAAATTATGGAATGCTGCTCGTTACGTATTGATGAATACTGAAGATCAAGACAATGGCTTAGGCTGCGCTGATTGCTCTTACAGCCAAGCTGATTTGTGGATTATTTCGCGCCTGAATCAAGTTATAACTACAACAATAGATGCAATTGATAGCTATCGTTTTGATCTTGCTGCTCAAGCCATTTATGAATTTATATGGAATGAATATTGTGACTGGTATTTAGAACTAGCTAAAATTTCTTTACAAAGTAATGATGAAAATCTGCAACGCGGCACTCGTCAAACTTTGTTAACAGTACTAGAAACGATTCTTCGTTTAACCCACCCAATCATGCCTTTCATCACCGAAGAAATATGGCAACGTGTTGCACCCTTGGCGGGCTGTACCGCAGCAACGATTATGCTTCAACCTTATCCTGTTGCTGATAATTCAAAAATTAGCGCGTCAGCAATTGAAGAAATCAACTGGGTAATGGATTTCATTTTAGGTATTCGCCGTATCCGTGGTGAAATGAACATTGCACCTGGAAAACCATTATCAGTATTACTTCAAGATGGTTCAGATCGCGACCAAAGTTTTGTAAATAATAGTCAAATCTATTTAATTAAATTGAGTCGTTTAGAGTCAATTACTTGGCTTGACAATGATGCTGTTGTACCTGAATCAGCTATTGCATTAGTTGGTGGAATGAAAATACTAATTCCAATGGCAGGATTAATCGATAAAGAAGCTGAATTAATTAGACTTGAAAAAGAAATCAGTAAGATCGAGAAAGATTTACCTCGTATTGAGGGTAAATTAAATAATCCAGCATTCGTAGACAAAGCGCCCGAAGATGTTATTGAAAAAGAGCGTGAAAAACTTGCTAACCTCCACTCTTCTTTGAATAACTTACGCAACCAGTATCTAAAGATTAAAACCTTATAAATCTTACTAACAATCACTCCTGTTTAAACACCAGGAGTGGTTGTCTCTGCTTTTTGATTTTCTATTTTGTAGGCGCGTCAATCACCGCTTGCATCTTTTCTTCTTCTCCTGTCACCAAACCAGTCATACATTCCATGACGCTTTCCGCATAATTTGTATGCGCATCAGCCAATCCTTTTGCAGAACCGAAATCTGTTCTTAGTTCTTCTAATGTTTTTTTAGGATCTGCAGATTTATTTAACTGCAACATTTTGACATAGTTTCTATACGCACCAGCTCGTTGTGGATCGAATGGTAAAAGCCCAGGCATATTTACTGAAGATTTACTCACAACACACTGTGCCATTACTGCAGGATCAATCTTATAATCCTTAACGTCTTTTTCTAATTGCATTTGCTCTAATATGGCTTGCTCGTATTCGTTTTTATCTGCACAACCAACTAAAGCCAGCATTATTAAACTCAATAAAACTTTATTCATTTCACGACCTTTATTTTTTATTTAATTAATAGAGCTTAATTATTGCCTTGTAACTCTAAATATCACCTAAAAAAAACCCCCGCTACCTTTCGATAGCGAGGGTTTTC
>JBJSYX010000162.1:0-3977 GCA_046090005.1 Methylomonas sp.
GATATTTGCCAAAGCGGCTGGCGATTCTTCTCGATGCTTTAATCCAGCCAAAGTACGATTTTTTTCACGCTGAAAATCACTCTCGTCAAAACGTGGCTTAGTCAAAATTGTCTGATACGTTGCCAGCGCTTTATCCAACAAAGGCTTCTCGACCAAACTACGCATTGAAATCCAAGCCATATCTTTTGACACGCCATTAGCAAAAGTTGCACCTACCGACTCAAAGCGATTAGCAATTTCATCCGCACTCCATTCACCAGCCCCCGTCTCCAGCATAGCCGAGGTTAAGGCCGCTAAGCCGAACTGAGCGTCATCCCTTGCGCTACCTGCATCAAACGTCACCCGTATATCGACCATCGGCAAAGCGGGAGTATTAACGAAATACACCCTACCACCCTGAATCGTTTGCCAATGTTCAATTTTTACTGCTGCCCAGCCGCTTTGAGTAATCAACAAAAACAGCAATCCAATTAATTTAAAACGCATGATGACCTCCTATCGACTTTGCTGGTTTTGGGGCTTCGCTGATGGGTTGAGGATCGAGATAAGCTACCGTCAAATGATCTTCAATCAAATATTTACGCGCCACATCGCGTACTTGCTCAGCAGTCACTTGATTGATTTTTTTCACATATTCATCGGCTTTTTGCCAACCGATACCCACTGTTTCCAACATGCCTAATTGCATAGCTTGATAAAAATTAGAATCTTTTTGATAAACATCGCTCGCTAAAACCTGCGCTTTGACTCGTTGCAATTCGTCAGCACTCACCAGTTCATTTTTCAACTGCAACACTTCATCTTTCAACGCATATTCCATATCAAATACAGTTTGTCCTTCCGCAGGCGTTGCTTCCAACATCAATAACTCAGGCAATCGGGAAGTAAAGTCATACCCTACACCAACAGAAACCGCAATTTGCTTACCTCTAACTAATCTCGATGTTAATCGCGCACCATTTCCACCATCCAAAATCCCTGCCAAAACTTCTAAAGCATAAGCCTCTGACTCCGGCTTGGCGGTTTTCAACACCGGGACTTTGTAACCCATCATCACATAAGGCAATTTGGCAGGTGCTTTGACAGTTAATTTACGCAAACCTTGCTGCTCAATTTCGTCCTGCGGCTTGATAGGCTTAATCACACTCGGTTGTAAGCCAGCAAAGTATTTTTCAGCTAACGCAACCACTTGCTGACTAGCAACATCACCCACCACAACCAAGGTCGCATTATTTGGCGCATACCATTGCTGATACCAAGCCTGTAAATCTTCGACTTTGTAATTAGCAATATCAGACGGCCAACCGATTACCGGATTTTTGTACGGGCTATTAGCAAAGGCCACCGCATTAAACTGTTCTTGCATTTTTGAACGCGGCTGATCATCGGTTCGCATTCGCCGCTCTTCGGTTACAACTTGCAATTCTTTTTCTAATTCTTCTGCTTTTAAATCTAAATTACGCATTCGATCCGCTTCTAATTTAAAGCTAATTTCTAAACGCGATTGCTCTAAAGTTTGAAAATAGGCTGTGTAATCATTGCCAGTAAAAGCATTTTCCTGCCCACCATTTTCGGCAATGATCTTTGAAAATTCACCAGCGGGGTATTGTTTGGTGCCTTTAAACTTCATGTGTTCCAACATATGCGAAATACCAGTAATTCCACCCGGCTCATAGCTGGCACCCACTTTGTACCAAACTTGAGAAACCACCACGGGCGAACGATGATCTTCTTTCACCAACACTTTCAAGCCATTATTAAATATATGTTCATACACCTTGCCATTTTCGGCATAAGCCGTGAAAACTGGGCAAAGTAGCAGCAAAACCGCTAGCTTCTGTTTCATAATTCCCTCGTTAATAGAAAAAGTGAGCGCCTGTGACGATTTTAATAATCAAAGGTTCACTGGTATTCTATATGTTTAAAGTTGTTGAAACTATTCGGAAGCGAATGACTGACCAAAGCCCCGTCCTTTCTTGGAAAAATTATTTAGAACTCTGCAAACCTCGGGTTGTAGCGTTAATTGTGTTCACAGCCATTGTGGGTATGTTGCTATCTGTCCCGGGTATGCCGCCGCTGGAAAACTTCATTTACGGCACCATCGGCATCGCTTTAGCTGCCTCATCGGCTGCCGCAATTAATCATTTCATTGATCAAAAAGCTGATGCAGAAATGGCGCGAACCATGAACCGTCCGCTACCAAAAGGTAATTTGAATTCCCGCAATGTGATCACCTTTGCCGCCATTCTCGGCGCA
The DNA here is from genome assembly GCA_046090005.1 of Methylomonas sp. GTDB lineage: Bacteria > Pseudomonadota > Gammaproteobacteria > Methylococcales > Methylomonadaceae > Methylomonas. The sequence goes on from JBJSYX010000162.1 coordinate 2,257, forward strand.
ATTGCGATGGCGATACTAACGATTAAAGTTAATGTCTTAACTGCCTTTTTAACCTTTTTGTCACTGATCGGTTATGCGATTATTTACACTGTTTATCTTAAAAAAATGACGCCACAAAATATCGTTATTGGTGGTGCGGCAGGCGCTGCACCACCTGTTCTGGGCTGGGCGGCGATTACAGGTGAGGCCCATCCTTATTCCTTACTGCTGTTCTTAATCATCTTTGTTTGGACGCCACCACATTTTTGGGCACTCGCGATAGCTAGACGTGATGAATACGCCAAAGTCGCGATTCCGATGTTACCGGTAACCCACGGCGTTGAATTCACCCGCCTACAGATTTTGCTCTACACCATCTTGCTACTGATTACGACGCTATTACCTTATTTAACTGGTATGAGCGGCTTGATTTATCTCGCTTCTGCGCTGTTACTAGGTTTGGGGTTTTTGTATTTTGCGATTCAAATGATGCGTAAAAAAGACAATAAAACCGCCATGCGCACTTTTGCCTATTCGATTATTTATCTAATGCTGATTTTCGCGGCTTTGTTAATTGACCATTACTTTAAGATTTCACTGACATGAGCTTAACTTCTGCCGAACATCCCTTTGCTGAATTCATCAAAATCCTCGGTAAAGGCAAAAAAGGTTCTCGCGACCTGACCCAAGACGAAGCTTATCGCGCGATGCAAATGATTCTTGCCGATCAAGTGCAGCCAATCCAATTAGGCGCATTTTTAATGCTGATGCGGATTAAAGAAGAAACTCGTGAAGAGCTTGCCGGCTTTGTACAAGCAGCCCGCGACAGCATTGGTTGTGGCAATCGCCCAACATTAGCCGATTTAGACTGGTCATCCTATGCAGGCAAACGCCGTCATTTACCTTGGTTTTTGCTATCAACATTATTACTAGCTGACAACGGCATCAAAGTCTTTATGCACGGTGCTGGCGGTCACACCGAAGGACGGCTTTACACCGAAAAGGCTTTAGAGACCCTGAAAATAAGCCCAGCCAATTCGATTGCCGAAGCGGAACAGCAATTAGCCGCAACTAATTTCAGTTATTTATCGTTACAACACATTTGCTCACCATTGTACGACATGATTAATTTACGTCCGGTGATGGGCTTGCGCTCGCCGGTGCATACTTTGGTCAGATTGCTGAATCCATTTAATGCCCAACACAGCATTCAAGGGATTTTTCACCCCAGTTACCGCCAAGTGCATCAAAACGCAGCGCGACTACTTAATCAACCACACATGGCTGTATTAAAGGGCGAAGGCGGCGAAACCGAACGTAATCCCGACGTCGAATGTTTGGTGCAAAGTGTTCACAACGGCGAATTGACTGATGAAATGTGGCCCGCTTTATTTGCCCGCCGCCATATGAAAGCTGAACAATTGGACCCACAAATGCTAATCCAAGTTTGGCAAGGCGAAGTGAAGGATGAATTTGCACAAGCCACCGTAATCGGGACTACCGCGATAGCCTTGCAATTACTCGGCAAAGCTAACAGCCAGCAACAAGCGCATCAGTTAGCGGAACAATTTTGGCTTAACCGCAATCTAAACCGCTTTAGCTAATCCCAATAAAACCTCACTCGGTGGAGCAAGCTTGATGCAACGAATTTTAATCATCATTAGTTTGATTTTTTTATCGGCTTGCGCCACCACCACCCCCAAACATCCAGACAATATTTGCCAAATTTTTGATGAAAAAGA
>JBJSYX010000163.1:0-2460 GCA_046090005.1 Methylomonas sp.
CCGCTTTCCAATGACTTCAATTTCCGTTTATTAGGCGAAGTGGCGCATGGTGGTGGCTATGGCAGCACCTCCGAACTACCGTTCTTTGAAAACTATTACGCAGGTGGTACCGGTGACGTGCGTGGTTTCATGCAGAACACCCTTGGCCCAAGAGATGACACAACCGGCGGTAGCACTTATTACCGACCTTTTGGTGGCTCAACTAAAGCTATCGGTAAAGCGGAATTATTTTTCCCCGTACCCTTCTTAAGTGAAATGAAATCGGTGCGAGTTGGCACCTTTCTTGATGCAGGTACTCTAGCTACTGGGTTAAACAGCAGTGATTTGCGTAAATATTTCCGCTACTCAGCTGGCTTATCCGGTGAATGGTTATCACCTTTCGGCGCACTCGCCGTCAGTGTTGCTCAGCCTTTGAATTCGGAAAGCACCGACAGAACCCAAGCCTTCCAATTTACCTTTGGTTCTGGATTTTAGTTTGGTATCACTGTTTTTTATCTTATAATCGAACACTGCTTTTTGTCTTAAATCCCCTAAAAACTAACCCGGAGATGGTTAACTCATGAAAAATAGAATTTCGTTGTTTTTAATTCTGCTATTGGCAACTACTTCAAGCTTTGCTGCTGGAGACCTAAAAATCGGTTTCGTTAACGTCGCAAAAGTTTTGGAAAAAGCGCCACAAGCATCAAAAGCTAAAACTCGTTTGGAATCAGAGTTTTCGCCAAGAGACAAAGCATTGGTTTCACAACAAAAAGAAATCAAAACTTTGGAAGACAAATTAGCTAAAGACTCAGCTGTGATGGGTGACGAAGAACGTCGTAGACTTGAAAGAGATCTGCTCGACAAAAAACGTGATGCCGCTAGAGCGCAACAAGAGTTCAGCGAAGACTTCAACATGCGTAGAAACGAAGAGTTAGGTAACTTGCAAAAACGGATCGTTGAAGCAGTTAGAGCATTAGCTAAAGAAGAATCTTTTGACCTATTGCTGACTGACGGCGTGATTTATGCCAACGACCAAATTGACGTGACCAGCCGCGTTCAACAAAAGCTAGAAACTTTGTCTCAATAATTGGCAAAATTTCGACTTTTCAGTCGAAAACACCTTCAGAACAAAGCAGCTTGGCTCGAACCAAGTCTGCTTTGCCCTCCCAACTCTTTATAACTATCAAGATGACCGGGAAACTCGATATTTTACAAATTCAAGAATACTTGCCGCATCGCTATCCTTTCCTATTGATTGATCGCGTTGTCGAATGTGAACCCGGTGTACGTTTACTGGGTTTAAAAAACGTCACCTATAACGAACCTTTTTTCCAAGGCCATTTTCCACATTTGCCGATTTTCCCTGGCGTGTTGATTATGGAAGCCTTGGCACAAGCCACTGGCTTATTAGCCGCACAAAGCGACGAAGCCTTAGGTAAAGGTATGACCTATTATCTAGCGGGCATCGATAACGCCCGTTTTAAACGCACCGTGGTACCCGGTGATCAGTTAATGCTAGAAGTGACATGCATTAAAAACAAACGTAACATCTGGTCTTTCGACTGCGTCGCAACTGTCGATGGTGAATTAGCCGCCAGCGCCCAAATCATGTGCGCGGCTATGGTGAAATAAATGATAGATCCAAGAGCGATTGTCCACATCAATGCTGAACTTGCTCCTGATGTTAAAGTCGGCCCTTTCAGCATTATCGGCCCTGATGTGCAAATCGATTCTGGTACCGAAATTGGGCCGCATGTAGTGATTAACGGCCCAACCAATATCGGCAAAAATAATGTGATTTATCAATTTGCTTCGATAGGTGAAGATCCACAAGATAAAAAATACGCCGATGAAATCACCCGTTTAGAAATTGGTGATCGCAATGTAATTCGTGAGTTTTGCACCATGCATCGCGGCACATTGCAGGACCAAGGTGTCACCCGAATCGGTAACGATAACTTATTCATGGCTTATACCCATGTCGCCCATGATTGCGAAGTAGGTAATCATGTCATTATGGCAAACGGTGCCTCAATTGCCGGCCATGTGCATCTCGATGATCATGCTATTCTTGGTGGCTTCACCTTAGTGCATCAATTTACTCAAATCGGTGAATTTAGTTTTTCCGCTATGGGCAGCGCGATTACTCAAGACATTCCGCCTTATGTGATGGTCGGTGGCCGCCCTACTCGACCTCACGGTATCAATTCAGTCGGCATGGAGCGTCACGGCAAATCACCAGAAGTGATCCGACAAATTCGCAAAGCTTACAAAATTTTGTATAAAAACAATTTGCGCTTAGAAGACGCGATTGAAGAAATGGAAGATATGGCTGGCGAAAGCAACGAGCTGTCAAATATGGTCAGCTTCTTACGCAATGTGACCCGTGGCATTCTCAGATAACAGCCTATTAATTGCTGGGGTTGACGAGGTCGGACGCGGCTGCATCGTTGGCCCAGTGATGGCAGCGGCAGTAATACT
>JBJSYX010000164.1:0-2369 GCA_046090005.1 Methylomonas sp.
GCCAAGGCTGGCATCAGCACTGGCCATTTTGATTAACACCGCTAACAATTTGGTCAAAGTGGTGGTTTTACCAGTGCCGGGGCCGCCGGTAATAATGCTGAATTTGGCTCGCAAAGCGACGACACAGGCGATTTTCTGCCAATCAGTTGCTAACGAATTTTGGACCGGAAATAAACCCGCAATTTCGGCTTTCACCTGTTCAGGCAAACTGTCTCGAATGGGCTTCACCAATCGATCAATCACTTGCGTCACGATTTGCTGATATTGCCAATAGCGGCGAAGATACAAGCGCTTATGCTGAAAATCCAACACCAATGGCGTATTACCTTCGCCGGTTGCCACTAAATCATCGGCTTCAATCAAGCCCTGTAACCAATCTTTTAATTGATACTGTTTGAGCCAACCCAAATCAACCGATTCAGCTACCGCCAAGGTTTGCACTGGGTCTTGACTCAAGGCTTGTAAATCTAGGTAAACCGCACCTTTTGCCAATTGCTGACTAAGCAAAGCTGCCGCCAACAATACGATTTGATCGGCATTGGGCGACTGACGGTTTAAAAACTGCACAAAGGCTCGATCTAAAGGCTGCAACCAGCCTTGAGCAATCCCTAGTTCTAAATGCTCGATAGTCATTTCGCCTCTCCTTTGAACAAACCATCCAAATAATCAATTAACTCAAAGTCTGGCTTTAACAACATACGACCTTGCGAACTGTGTTCTGCACCACGCAAAAACAGATACAAACCGCCGCCGAGATGGGTTTGATAGTCATAATCAGGCAAACGGGTTTTTAACAATCGATGTAAAGCCAACACATACAACACCAATTGCAAGTCATAGCGTTTATCCAGCATCGCAGCTTGTAATTGCGGAAGGTCGTAATCAGCCAAACGGTCACCTAAATAGTTAAATTTATAATCAGCAACGTAATATTGACCGTTGTGAACAAAGACTAAATCGATAAAGCCTTTCAATAAGCCACTGACTTTTTTAGCCAACAAACTGGGTCTGGATTGGTTTGAAAAAATTGCAGCAGTAACCGCCTGATCTAACACCCGCGCATCCACGCCATCAACTTCATCGGCACCCATCAAAAACTCCATTTCCACTTGATATTGATTAGCCTGTAAATTGGCCAAACAAAAACCATCATCAAATAAAGGCATGGTCAACCAGTGTTGCAAAGCAGCATTGATAATCGGCTGTTTATCGACCCAAACTGCCGATTTAAAACTAGCGTCTATCCATTTTTGTCGTTGTTCGGGATTATCAGCACTATAAGCAAAACCAGCTCGTCCAGATTGTTCCAATAAACCATGCACCAAAATCCCCGGACCAGAACCGCGTGGCAAATGTTGCACGCCGATTTGCGGCATCGGCAAAACCGGATTCAAAGCTTCATCCTCAGCTTCATCGCTAAAGGTGCTGTCTTGTGGCTGCTCTGGCTCTTCGTTACTGGGTGCTATCACGGTTTTTTCGCTGATATTCAAGCTGCTGTAGCTGGCAATCCACCAATTATCCGCCACTTTTACCGTCGCTTGCGCGGGACTATCAAATTCAGTTTGTTGATCATGCGGTTGATAAACCTGGTCATTAGCGGTTGGTAATGGCACGATTTCAATCTCTGCCGCTTGCTGACTCAACGCTTGTAAATAATCAGCTAATTGCGCAGATTCGGTGTCTGGTTGCCAACCTAATAAATAGCCAATTGCTGATTTTTCTAACTGACAGTTTTTAGTCTGGCCCTTTTTCACCGGCGCTAAACCCAGCCAACAAGCGTGTTGAGCACGGGTCATCGCCACATACAACAAACGCAAATCTTCTTGTAAACGCTCTTTATCGCTGATCGCTAAATGGGCATCGTCTTTGTTGAGGTCGATACAGAGATTTTGCTCCGCATCGTGATAACGATAAAAATCATCCCGCTTAGCCACTTCGCGAAAACTGCAAATAAACGGCAAAAACACCAGCGGATATTCCAAACCTTTGGATTTATGAATGGTGACGATTTTGATTAAGTTGGCATCGCTTTCCAGTCGAATAATTGTGTCTTCACTGCTTTGCGGTTGGTTACCAGCAATCGCCTCGGCTAAATGGCGAATCAAGGCTTGTTCGCCCTCCAATTGGGCGCTGGCTTGTTGTAATAATTCGGCCAGATGCAGCAAATTGGTTAAACAGCGTTCGCCATTGTTGGCGGCATTGAGCTGAACATGTAGCCGATAATCGTTAATCACCTGCCGCAAAGTCGGCAAAATGCCGTCTTGTTGCCAGCGTTGCTGATAGCTTAAAAACCGCTCTAGCTCAATTTCCCACAAGCTTTCATCGACCACCAAGGTTTGTAATTGTTGATAAGACCACGCCAAGGTCGC
>JBJSYX010000165.1:0-4182 GCA_046090005.1 Methylomonas sp.
GTCTAAGGCCGAGCCTTCTTTTAAAAACTCAGGGTTGGAAACCACATCAAACTCTAATTGTTCGCCGCGTTCGGCTAACACTTGGCTAATCACGTTTTTGACTTTATCGGCGGTGCCGACCGGTACGGTGGATTTATCAATCACCACTTTATAATCGCTCATGTGTTCGGCAATGCTTTTCGCTACCGCCAACACATATTTCAAATCAGCCGAGCCATCTTCATCTGGCGGTGTGCCAACCGCGACAAATTGGAATAAACCAAAATCGACGGCTTGTTTTACGTCGGTTGTAAAGTGCAAACGGCCTGCCGCTTGGTTGTCTTTAACCATCTCTTCCAAGCCAGGCTCATAAATCGGAATGATGCCTTGTTGGAGTTGCTCAATTTTGCGTGGATCAACATCCATACACAGCACTTGATTACCGACATCAGCGAGGCAAGCGCCCGTGACTAAACCAACATAACCGCTGCCAAATACTGTAATTTTCATTGCATTCCTTGTGGGGGAGTTTTACGTTTTAATCGAAATAAAGCCGAAATGTCTTCGTTGCCGTGGCCTTGTTGGATTAATTGCGCGTAATCGGCCAAAGTGGTGTCGGTCAATGGACTGGGGATTTCGGCTTGTTGTGCCATTTGTTGGCAAATTAATAAATCTTTATGGTGTAGCGCCAGTTTAAAACCGGGATTAAAACTGCTTTGGCTCATGGTATGGCCGCGATGCTGCAAAAACCAATTGCCAGCCGCGCCGCCGGATACCACTTCAATTACTGTGGCTAAATCCAGATGTTGTGCGTCGGCAAAGGCTAAGGCTTCACAAACCGCTTGATTGATGCCAGCTGCCATAATTTGGTTAACCGCTTTGCAAGCTTGGCCTGCGCCATGCTCACCTAAATGCAGGATACGGGCCGCGATAGCGTCTAATGCGGGGCGAATTTGCTCCAAAATGGCAATCTCACCACCAACCATCATCGCTAAAGTGCCTTTATTGGCGCCTTCGACACCGCCAGAAACTGGCGCATCTAAAAAGCCAATCTTGTGTTCCGCTAATAGCCTCGCCGCTTGTTGAGCGGTTTGGCGGCTGACCGTTGAAGCATCAACCACAATCAAATTGGCATTGCCGCTGTTAGCAATCGCATCAACCACTTCCAATACATCCGCATCGGCTGAAACACAGCTGATAATCAACTCAACTTCGGCGGCCAAATCGCTAATCGTGGCATAAGCTTTGGTAGCTAATTCATTAGCTAAATGATCGGCTTTGGCATTGGTGCGATTATAAACACCACTTAAAAAGCCAGCTTTGGCTAAATTCCGCGCCATGCCGGTACCCATTGCACCCAAACCAATCACACCCACTTTCATCGCTTACTTCTCCAGATAGGTATAAGCATTTAAGCCGTTTAATAGCTCTTGGGCGAAACTGTGTTTTTGTTCGTCACTTAAGCCACTGCTATCCAGTTTTTGTTGATAAGCGGTTTTCAGTTGTTCGGTGTTGATGTGGACATAATCCAGTAATTCACTGACATTTTCACCGGCCATGAAATCGCTGAATTGATAACCATCAGCCGACAATTCGACATTAATCGAATGCGTGTCGCCAAACAGATTGTGCATATCACCCAAAATTTCTTGATAAGCGCCAACCATAAAAAAGCCAATCAAATAATCTTGGTTATCATCAATTTGATGCAAGGGCAGGGTGTGGCTGATGTTTTGGTGATCGACATATTGGTCAATCCGGCCATCAGAATCACAGGTTAAGTCTTGCAGCACCGCACGGCGGGTGGGTTGTTGCTGTAATTGATGAATCGGCATAATCGGGAAAATCTGTTCAATCCCCCAAATATCCGGCATCGATTGGAACAAGGAAAAATTGCAAAACACTTTATCCGCGAGCTTTTCGTCCAGCTCTTGCTGAATTTCGCGGTGGTGGTGATTATTAATGTTCAGCGCATTTTGAATTTGCTGGCACAAGCTAACGTAATGTTTTTCAGCCTCTGCTAATTCAGGTAAAGACAAATCGCCTTGGACAAACTGAGTTCGCGCTTCGGCCATATCAAATTGGGCGTTGTGATAGGCCTCGGTGATATTGGCGCTGATTAATGTCGCTGGTGAGACGCTAGTTTGCAAGCTTTCCACTTCGGTGACATTGGTAATCAACACCGCATGATGGGCGGTGATTGCTCGACCCGATTCGGTGATGATGTTAGGTTGCGGTAGCTGATGTTCCGCGCAAAATTCGGCAAAGCTGCGGACAATGTTTTCAGCGTATTCAGCCACGCTGTAGTTAATTGAACATTCGCGTCGTGAGCCGCTGCCGTCATAATCAACTCCCAAGCCGCCGCCTGCATCGACAGTGGTGATATTGGCGCCTAATTGACGTAGTTGCAGATAAAACTGATTGGCTTCTTTTAACGCGACTTTAATATCGTGGATATTGGCAATTTGTGAACCCATGTGAAAGTGCATTAATTGCAAGCAATCTAGCATCTCGGCTTGTTTCAAACGGGCGATTAATTGCAAAACTTCGCTGGCGTGTAAGCCGAATTTAGACTTTTCTCCACCGCTGTTTTGCCATTTGCCGGCGCTGATGGTCGATAAACGTACCCGTAAACCAATTAGTGGTTTAACCTTTAATTTATCAGCTTCTTCGAGAATCAATTCCAGCTCAGACGGCTTTTCGATGACGATAAACACCGACAAGCCCATCAATTGCCCCATCAGCGCCATGCGGATATACAAACGGTCTTTGTAACCATTACAAACAATGGTGCCGCCGCGTTTCGCTAAGCCTAAAATCGCTAATAATTCCGGTTTGCTACCGGCTTCCAAGCCAATATGCTCCGCGCCAACGATACTTTCGACGACATGGCCTTGCTGATTGACTTTAATTGGATAAACCGGCGTGTAATGGCCTTGGTAATCATGAGCACTGCGAGCAGCGTCAAAGGCTTGCTGTAATTGCTGGATGCGATCACGCAAAATATCGGTAAAACGCACCAGTACCGGCAAGCTTAAGCCTTTGTTTTTCAAGGCTTGTGCAACATCAAACAAATCAATTTCGGTGGCGCATTTGGCTTGCGGTTTAACGCAAACATGGCCACTGTTATTGATCGAAAAATAACCATTACCCCATTGCTGAATGGCATACAGTTGTTTTGATTGTTCAATCGACCATTGTTGTGTTTGCACGAACGCTCCGGCTACTGTCATAAAGAGTGCAAAATTCTAAAGTATAATGATGAAACTTATATGACTTTTTGAGGATTTCTCATGCTTGACGCACAATGGTTTAGTGAACCACTCGAATCGGATGGCTCTGCCTTCTCGTTAAAAATCAAACGCAAACTCCACGAAGAACAATCAGAGTTTCAATTTTTGGAAATTTACGAGACTGAGCATTTCGGTAATTTGATGGTTATCGACGGCTGCACTATGGTGTCTACTCGTGATAATTTCCTTTACCATGAAATGATCAGCCATCCTGTGCTGTACACTCATCCAAACCCTAAAAACGTCTTGATTATCGGTGGTGGTGACTGCGGCACTTTGCGTGAAGTGTTAAAACACCCAGGCGTTGAACGCGCCGTGCAAATCGACATCGACGAGCGCGTGACCCGTTTAGCTGAAATCTATTTCCCAGAATTATGCGAATCTAACCATGACCCACGCGCTGAATTGAAATTCATCGACGGTATTAAATGGGTCAAAGATGCCGCGCCAAACAGCATCGACATCATCATCGTTGATAGCACCGACCCAGTGGGTCCCGCCGAAGGTTTATTCTGCGCGGATTTTTATAAAGACTGCTTCAAAGCCTTAACTGAAAATGGCATCGTGGTTCAACAAAGCGAATCGCCGTTGTTGCATATGAAAATTTTGGCAGAAATGCGTAGCGAAATGCAGCAAGCGGGTTTTAATCATCATCAAACCGTGTTTTTCCCACAATGTATCTACCCATCAGGCTGGTGGAGCGCGACCATGGCCAGCAAATCAGCTTTTGCACCATTCCGCGAGCAAGATGCGGCTAATAAAGGTTTTGAAACGGTTTATTACAACAGCGAAATCCACAAAGCCAGTTTGGCAATGCCAGAGTTTTTTAAAAAGGCGTTTGCTAAGTAAAGTCATTTAATTCTCATCGTTGAGCTAGCTATCAATGCTGGCTCAACCCCCTTTCTGATTG
>JBJSYX010000166.1:0-3994 GCA_046090005.1 Methylomonas sp.
CGCGTTGATACATCCACTGCATAGTCATAAAGCTCAGCGCAAACCCAGTGGCAAACATCAGGCCGTACCAGCGGATTTTTAAAAATCCGAATTCAATGAAAATAGGGTCGATGTTCCAGATTAGGTGTTGCATAAGATGACATTAATAAGTGATTAAAATTTTTAGAGAGCAGCGACTAATCAACCGCAATCCACACTCGCCCGTCAGCGACTTTTACCAGATAACTGGCAATATCTTCATAAGCCGGTGCGCATTTTACTGCGCCGGTTTTCACACAAAACCGCGCCCCATGCCGAGGACAGACAATTTCATCGCCGTCTAATTCACCGCTGGCGATTTCAGTTCCGTCATGACTACAAACATCTTCAATTGCATAAAACTGGCCGGATAAATTAAATAGCGCCACATCGACCCCATCAACATCGACCACCACATGCGCACCTTCGGCTAACGCTGATTCAGCAATTACATCCATCCATTCGCTCATGACTTACCTCTGTTTATATCAGGCTCAAACCAGTTTTCTAAAACCAAGCCCTGAAAATTCTCGAAATTTTTGCTATTTCGAGTCACTAACGTTAAATTTTGACTCACCGCAACCGCGGCAATTTCACCATCGGCATAAGCGCTGGTTTTACCTTGCAACTGCAGCCTTGCTCGCTCTTTACCAAACCAATCGGCAGCGGCTTGATCGAAAGGCAAAATCCTCAAACCATTAGCCAATAACATCGCCAAATACGATTGCAGCTGTTTTTTGCGTTTCGAGGCTGGCAATAATTCGCAGCTATACACTAATTCATGCCAAACAATCGATGCGGTGGCGTATTGACCATCATAGTCAGCAAAACACTGTAACACTTGGTGATCGGGTTGTAAGCGGGCAGGTTCGGAAACAATATTGCTATCCAACAAATACTTGATAGCTACCATGAAAAATCTCGGCCTTGGCTGGCTTGTCGCGCTGCGTTTAATTCTGTTTCCGTCAAACCGCTATCGACAACCAATTGACTGCGCCACTGCTGAATAGCGGGATACAAATTCGCTTGTTGATGAGTGAGTTTTTGATAATTGGCCTCGGACAACATCACCGCAACCGGCTTGCCGTGGCGAGTTAAATGAATCACTTCATCCACTTCAAGCTGATAGATCAATTGTGAAAGATTATTTTTTGCTTCGGCGATAGTATTGGTCTTCATCGTTAACTCGAACTTATGGTCATACTTATAGCCATAATAACCATTTCAGCGTTTATTTCAAATAAACATCGTAGCGCAACAATTTACCTTGATAACTTTCACTCGGCTTGCCTGCAATCGGTTCAGCATCGTCTGGATTTTTCACCACCACTCGCCTGCCAGTCGCTTGCATAGCGGCAGCAAATAAATCAGCGCGGTCGTGATCATCCCCCAAAATATCACGCAACACAGTCATGGCTTTTTTGGCTAATGCGGATTTTTTACGTTTTGGCGGGAACATGGGGTCGATATAAATACAATCGGGCGGTTCAGGTAATTCAGCCAACAACTCAATCGCATTGCCAATCAACAAATTGGGAATTTGCAGCTGACGATTTTTCACCCAATCTTTTTGCGCCAAGCGTTGAAAACCGTCTTCAATCAAAGCCGCCATCACCGGCGAACGTTCGATACATTGCATTTCATAACCCATCCGAAACAGCGCCAAGCTGTCTTGCGCCCAGCCTGTTGTCGCATCAACGATGGTTTTGGATTTTTTACCGACCGCTTGCGCCAGCAAATCTTTTTTCGGCGCGGGATAAGAATGTTGTTCGCCTGGACGGGGATCGACTTCGACGCTTAAGCCGCCTTTTTTCAAGGTTTGCCGATCCAGCAATTTCAAGCAATCATCGCGATAACACAGGTAGAAGTCTTGCTCGGCGTCTTTGGATAAATTTTGCAATTCCAACAATGGCACCGCCAAACGCGCTGCCAAAGTTTCGCTGGCCGCCAATAAACACGGGTCGCTGTAGACGACTGCCAAATTGTTTGCAAACTGTGTCACGCAACGAGTTATTCAGTCGAAATTGATTGCGCTTGATTTTTCAGCGCGGCGTCCAAAGTATGCCAAGCCAAAGTCGCACATTTAACACGGGCTGGATATTCACGAACTCCAGCTAATACCGCTAATTTACCAATTGCTTCCAACTGAATGTCTTCCGATTTACCGGTAGTCATTTCGTGGAATTGAGTAAATAAAGTTTCCGCTTCGGCTTCGGTTTTGCCTTTGATGATTTCGGTCATCAATGACACCGAAGCCGTGGAAATCGCACAACCTTGACCTTGAAAACTGGCATCGTTAATCACGCCATCATCAATTTTCAAAAACAAAGTTAAGCGGTCGCCGCATAAAGGATTAAAACCTTCGACTTGACGATTGGCATCGTCCATCACACGAAAGTTACGGGGATTGCGGTTGTGATCGAATATCACTTCTTGATATAGATCGCGTAAATCATCAAACATTAGCCAAACACCTCTATTAAAGATTTGATGCCTTGCATCAACACATCGATTTCTTGGCGGGTATTGTACATGGCAAACGAGGCGCGCGCTGTGGCAGGCACGCCGTAAAAGTCCATCACGGGCATCGCGCAATGGTGTCCGGCACGAATCGCAATCCCTAAACTATCCAGCATGGTGCCAATATCGTGCGGGTGAATTCGGTCTAAAGTGAATGACAAAATTCCGCCTTTTTCGGCGGCTTGGCCAATGATGTTTAAACCTTTGATTTGCTGGGCTTGCTCGGTGGCATAGGCTAATAACTCGGCTTCATAAGCTGAAATCGCCGCCATGCCAAATTGATTCAAATAATCAATCGCTGCGCCTAAGCCAATAATTTCGGCAATTGCTGGCGTGCCAGCTTCAAATTTATGCGGCAAACCGGCATATTCGGTTTCGGTAAAAGTCACTTTGCGAATCATATCGCCCCCGCCTTGATACGGCGGCATCGCTTCCAATAAGGCTTGTTTGCCATACAACACACCGGTGCCAGACGGCCCATAAAGTTTATGACCGGAAAACACGTAAAAATCACAATCCAAATCTTGAACATCGACCGCCATGTGTGGAATCGCCTGAGCACCATCCAATAACACCGGAATATTTTTGCTGTGCGCGGCTTCAACAATTTGTTTAGCCGGATTGATAGTGCCCAAGGCGTTGGACATATGGGTAATCGCCACCAGCTTGGTTTTATCGGTCAGTAAGTTGAGATATTCATCAAACAACAACTCGCCTTGCTGATTGATCGGCGCTACTTTCAGCACCGTGCCAATTTGTTGGCAGAGCATTTGCCAAGGCACGATGTTGGCGTGATGCTCCATTGCACTAATCACAATTTCATCACCCGCTTGTAATTGCGATTTGCCAAAACTTTGCGCGACTAAATTAATGGCTTCGGTCGCACCACGAACAAAAATGATTTCTTTACTGCTGGAGGCATTAATAAACGCCCTTACCTTTTCCCGCGCACCTTCAAAGCGGTCGGTAGCTTTGACGCTAAGGGTATGCACGCCACGATGGATATTGGCGTATTCGTGGCTGTAGGTATGGACAATGCTATCAATCACCGCCTGCGGTTTTTGGCAGCTGGCGGCATTGTCTAAATAAACCAAAGGCTTATTACGGATTTTTTCTTGCAAAATCGGAAAATCAGCGCGGATTTGTTCAACTGGAAATGTAGTCATAATGTACTAAGGTTATGTTCGTTGCCTTTATAAAGGCTGCCAATTAGAATCTATTTATCAATACTTGTTGGGACTAAAAAAATGGTTGCTGTCTTTCCTCAAAAACACCTGACTGACCTAGCCGAATGGCATCGCATGGGCGAAGCGGGGATTTTTCCACCTGAAAGCCATCTGGAACTCATTGAAGGAGAAATTCTCACTATGGCACCGATTGGATTTAATCATTCTGGACATATCGCGCGCCTCATTCATGCGCTGACGCCATTATTAGCAAACCAAGCGGTGATCAA
>JBJSYX010000167.1:0-2744 GCA_046090005.1 Methylomonas sp.
TGGGTGCAAGGTTTAGGCATCGATACTTTTGTCGGTAGCTCTGGTCGCGTCTTTCCCACTGAAATGAAAGCCGCGCCATTATTACGCGCTTGGTTGCATCGACTACGTTCGAGTGGCGTGAGTTTTCATATGCGCCACCGCTGGTTAGGTTGGACTGATGCTGGCTTGCTGGCATTTGAAAACCAGCAAGGCCAGTGCAACATCAAAGCTGATGCAGTAATTCTGGCTTTAGGCGGCGGCAGTTGGCCGCAATTAGGTTCCAATGCCAATTGGGTACCGGTTTTAAGTCAGAAGGGTGTGGCTTTGAATCCGTTGCAACCTGCCAATTGCGGTTTTGAAGTGGCCTGGAGCGAATTTTTTCGTAGCCGCTTTGCCGGACAGCCTGTGAAATCAGTGATTTTGCAGGTTGAGCATCAAACACCACAACAAGGCGAGTTAATGGTCACTGAGCATGGTTTGGAAGGTGGTTTGATTTATGCTTTGTCAGCGTCAATCCGTGAACAAATCAATGCGAATGGTTGCTCAAAAATCCATTTGGATTTATTGCCCAACCTTAGCGAATCCAGCATTGTTGAGCGTTTAAATACCCCGCGCGGCAAGAATTCTTTCAGTAATCATCTACGCAAACGTTTAGGTATTGATGGCGTAAAAGCGGCGTTATTACGCGAAACGGCAGCCAGTGAGATGCTGAATAATCCGCAGCAATTAGCCCATTATTTGAAAGCCCTACCAATTACCTTAAACGCCACCCGACCGTTAGCCGAAGCGATTAGCAGCGCTGGTGGCGTGTGTTTTTCGGCTGTTGATCAAAATCTGATGTTACAAGCTATGCCCAGTGTATTTTGTGCGGGTGAAATGTTGGATTGGGAAGCGCCGACGGGCGGCTACTTACTGACCGCCTGTTTAGCCAGTGGACGTGCCGCTGGTTTGGGGACGTTGGCTTGGCTGCAAGCCAATTAAGCCGCCCAAGTTTGTTATCATCCATTTTTTAACCAAAACCGTTTCAGCCATGCCAATTCAAGCCACACTGCAAAAACTGCTTAATCAACAAAATCTGACTGCCGACGAAATGCGTTCAGTGATGCGAGCCATGATGAGTGGTGAGTTAACCGACGCACAAATCGCCGGATTTTTGATTGCTTTGCGTTGTAAAGGTGAAACCGTTGAAGAAATTGCCGCCGCTGTTGAAGTCATGCGTGAATTAGCCCAGCGCGTGCCGGTGCAAGGTGAGCATGTGATTGATACTTGTGGCACCGGTGGTGATGGTGCCAACACCTTCAATATTTCTACCGCCTCTGCGTTTGTGGTAGCAGCAGCAGGTGGCAAAGTTGCCAAACACGGCAACCGTTCGGTTTCCAGTCGTTGCGGTAGTGCCGATTTATTAGAAGTGGCTGGCGTGGATTTAGATTTATCCGCTGAACAGGTGGCTGAATCGGTCGATGCGATTGGCGTGGGATTTTTGTTTGCCGCCAAACATCATGGTGCTGTGCGGCATACGGTTGAAGCGCGAAAACAAATGGGGGTTCGCACGCTGTTCAATCTGATTGGCCCTTTGTCGAATCCCGCCAATGCCAGTCATCAGCTGATTGGTGTGTTTGATAAGCGTTGGCTGGTGCCGGTGGCTGAGGTATTAAAAAAACTCGGTAGTCAGCATGTGTTGGTGGTTCATGCCCAAGATGGTTTGGATGAAATCAGCATTGCCGCGCCAACCGATGTTGCCGAGCTTAAAAATGGTCAAGTCACTAGCTATCAAGTGACGCCAGAGCAATTTGGCTTGGCGCGTGCTAGTTTGGCTGATTTAGCGGTTGTTGATGCCGAGCAAAGCTTGGCGATTATTCATGGCGTGTTCGATAACCAGCCTGGGCCAGCGAGGGATATTGTGGCTTTAAATGCAGGGGCTGCGATTTATGCGGCGGATTTAGCCGATAGTTTGCAAGCGGGGATAACTAAAGCTTTGGCGGTGATCGCCAGTGGTGAGGCTAAACGCAAAATGCAGGCTTTAATCGCCCGATCAAAACACTAATTAGAGTAGAGAGAAACAACCATCGGCAAGCGGTGGTTGTGAAAATCAATTAAGCAGGTTGGACAGGAATCGAGTGGCTGGAATGGCTGATTTGATTTTTGCCATCAAAATAAACCAAAGTTGGTTGGTAATCTTGCAAATCCTGTTCATCAAGGCTGGCAAACGCGCAGATGATAATCAAATCACCCGGGCAAGCTAAACGGGCCGCTGCACCATTAATCGAGAAAATCCCTGTACCCGCTTCGGCGCGAATCGCATAAGTCGTAAAGCGTTCGCCGTTATTGATGTTGTAAATGTGAATTTGCTCGTATTCTCTAATCCCAGAAAAATCGAGAATATTGCCATCAATCGCGCAAGATCCTTCGTAATCCAGTTCGGAATGGGTTACACGCGCACGGTGTAACTTGGCTTTAAGCATGTTTAAGTGCATGGTAAACAACGTCAAATACTAGGGTAGGGGATTATGCCTTAAATTGCAGTGGCTATCAAATTTAGGGATTTGATAGCGTAGGGTATTGATGTGCTCATTGCTCTGATGAAAAATGCCTAAAGCGATTGCTGTTTTTTCAATATGGCTTTGCGTGGAGGTTTTGGCAGGATTCACCCTGAATGATGTCCGTCGAAATAATCAACAACGATGCCTCCCCTTGTTGGTTATTTTCGGTTAGCCAAAACCGTTATTGCTGGTTAAGATGTTATTTTTTCAGGAAGAAGCCCTAAG
>JBJSYX010000168.1:0-2975 GCA_046090005.1 Methylomonas sp.
GTTTTTATCTAACCTTGCCACTGACCAAAACCAAACACCCCGCCCCGACTACAGTTATAAGCAAAACCTTTTGGCAACGCTGGCAACTGGCCTGGCTAATCAAATGGTCCGCGTCTAAAACCCGTATTACCTTTGATCTACACCGTGCAGGTGGTTTGTGGCTGTGGATTGCCTTACTGATATTTGCCTGGTCCAGCGTGTATATGAATTTAGGTGATATCTATAGCAAAGCCATGCAATCGGTCAGTGAATATCACCAACCTTGGAGTGATTTCCCTGATTTGACCGAAGCAGTTCAGGATCCCAAAATCAGTTGGCGACAAGCACAGGATATTGCTCAGGCCGAACTGAACCGAGTCAGCCAGACACAAGGGATAACGATTTTAGTACCCAGCGGATTTTGGCTTAATCGTGCCAAGGGTTTTTATGTTTATGACATTAAAAGCAGTGCTGATGTTCAGGATCATGGCGGCAATACTCGTGTAGTCATTGATGCCAATAACGGCAGCGTCAAACAAGTTTTGCTTCCAACCGGTCAATATAGCGGCAACACCATCACCAGTTGGTTATTAGCCTTACACACCGCCAATGTCTGGGGCTTACCTTACAAAATCTTTGTTTGCATCTTGGGTTTGGCGATCGTGATGTTGTCGGTGACCGGGGTTTTGATCTGGTGGAAAAAGCGTCAGCAGACATGAAAGGCCTTGGCTGGGGTACATAAACAATTCCCAGCTTAAAAAGGGTTAACAACACGTAAATGGTTGTCAATCAGTTGATTGTTTTGCATGTCTTCGCTGTAAAGAATGCTGCAATGGTTTTCCTGCGCAGTGCTAGCAATTAATGCATCGTAATAAGAAAAGCAATAAGCTTCACATAACTGTATGGCTCTTAGCTGAGTAGCTAATGAGAAACCAACCACATGAGTGACGCTGGTGATTTCATTGATAGCACCAATAACGGCTTTTTCATTGAGTTTTAGTTTTTTAAGGCATATGTTGGAAAACTCATTGATGACTTGCAAGGAAATCAGCGATTCGCCTTCAAACAGTAGCGAATTGGCGACGTCGGCTTTATGCGGTTCACTGTTCGAATAGGCGTAGATCAGGATGTTGGTATCAAGAAAATACCTACCGGGCATTGGCTTCTTCGCGGTCAAATTTGAACGAGCGTGTATCAATGGATAAAGAGGACAACCGTTTGACGGGTTTTATCGCTGTTGAACCGGTTGGTTCATCTATCGATAGTTTGATTTTAAGGTGCTTTGAAGCAAAAGCCGCAAACTCTACGGGAATTTCAATCATTCGACCTTTAGCATCGGCTTCAAATTCTACGACTTGCATGATTACTGTCCTCTTGAAAGCTATCTGTCATTGTTTTCGATTCTATCAAGGTTGGTTGCGGTTACAAACATCAATCTTGTTTGGTTGCTGCTAAAACCATTCAAATGGTGATTAATCGAAATATTCGTTCTAGCCATGAACACCTACACAGCTACATTTGAACAATATTACCCATTTTAGGTATTCAGTATGAACAGTAAATTTTGCCAAAACAAAAATGAGGGTTTTGCTGTTTTCATTCGTTTCATAAGAATGAAACCTGAAAAAACCGCCCTTAAGGCTTTTTTAAATTTTAAGCTTAGCAGCCAATGATGCACCCATGTTTGCATAAATTCGGCTTGCTCGGCCTGATTCCGTTGATATTAGGATTAATGTCAGGCTGTGAATCAGCACACATTCACCCCTCGGATGAATTGGGTTTCGCGCGCCCCGAACAGTGGCACCCTGCTGCATCTGATCATAGCCCAATCACCCCTTGGCTTGAGAGTTTTGCCGATTCCACGCTAAGTCAGTTGGTGGAACAAGGCTTAAACCAGAATTTTGATTTATTGGCCACTGCCGCGCGTGTCGATGCGGCTCGTGCCACCGCTAAAATAGCGGGTGCCAATCGCTTACCGCAGCTTTATTTTGCCCCGGGTTATCAGCGCAGTAAAACGGCAGCTTATCCTGAGTCAGGCAGTTTTGATGCCTTATTTACCCTGAGCTGGGAACTGGATGTCTGGGGCCGGATTCAGGCTGCCCAGCAAGCCTCATCCGAAGACGCTACAGCGGTGCTCGAAGACTATCAAGCAGCACGCTTATCATTAGCAGCCCGAATCGCCCAGGTCTATTTCGAGCTGACTGAAGCCCAGTTACAAGAACAAGTCGCCAGACAGTCGGTCAAAGACCGGGGCGTGATTGTTGAATTAGTTAGAGGGCGTTTTAACAAAGGTTTAACTCGCGGTCTGGATTTACGCCTGACCCTAACTGATCTGGCCAACGCACAATCACAACTGGCACAAACCCAAAACGATGTGCAGGGTTTACAAAAACAACTGGATAGTTTGCTGGGACGTTACCCGGGGCAGTCGCCAAATCCACTATCTATCACTCGATCATTGCCCGCGCCCCCCAAACAATTAGCCAGTGGCTTACCGGCGCAATTGATCGACCGACGCCCGGATGTAGTGGCTGCTTACCGACGCTTAGTGGCAAGTGATCGCCGTCTGGAAAGCAGTCAGAAGGCCTTGCTACCCAGATTTACCCTGACGGCGGCCGGCGGCACCAGTAGCCCTGCACTGACTGAAATCATTGATCCGCGCGCCGCCGCCTGGAATGTCGCTGCCGGACTCGCGCAACCCTTATTCACTGGTGAGCGACTCGAAAGCCAGATTCGTCTCAGCGAGGCCAATGTTGAAGAAGCCTTTCATCGTTATCAAAGTGTTGCATTAAATGCGTTTCGTGAAGTGGAACAAGCCTTAGCCGCTGAAAATTATCTACGTGAAAAAGAACAGGCGCTAAAAGAAGCAGTTGCCCAAACTGAAGCCAGCCGCAAACTGGCGGTCTATTCCTACCGCCAAGGTCTGATCGAGATCTTGACTTTGCTAGACAGCTACCGCAGCACCTTATATGCCCAAAGCGCTCATCTGGCCGTGC
>JBJSYX010000169.1:0-2469 GCA_046090005.1 Methylomonas sp.
CTCGGTAGCCGCATGGATTGCAGAATCCAATAAACCCGACGTTTGAATAAATGAATGATTTCTTGCAATCAAGCCTTTATTACCTCTCGACTCTGTTGATAATTCATCGACTTTATCGCGCATAAAATGGGTAATCATTTCCATTCTACGCCACGCCCAAATTGGCTTAATCAAAATTATCGAAAAAACAGCTGGCGCGGGATCAATCCAGATTAAGCCAAACTTTAAAACCATAGCGCTAATTAATATCAGCAACACAATAATAAAAATCGAAAATAATAACTCTTTAGTGGGTGTTAAAAACCATAAACCGATAAAAACAATTATGACACTGATAAAACCGAACCACCACACCGCCAAACTCGGTACGTCTTTAATTAATTTCTTATCAAGAATCGCCTTTAATAAACTAGCATTAATTTCCACTCCCGGCGTCCCTGATTCGGTTTTCACCGAGTGACTAGTGGCATAATGATCGCCCAAACTGACTGATGTTGCACCGATTAAGACGTATTTATCTTTTAGTAACGATAATTGATGAAGATTGGCAATAAGATCAATCAATGACAAGGTAGGAAAACCGGTTGCAGGGTTAACCACTTTAAAGCGTCTATATTCATTACTAGAAACCCCATTATTTTTAGCGCCAGCCATCGATAACATAAAGTGCGGCATACCGTTTGAAATTAAATGGGTTTGTCTAACTAATCCATCGTGATCAAAAGTCACTTCTATATGACCAAAACCAGAAGCGGCTAAAGCAATTTGCTCGTAAGGTTTGTGAACTTGAGCTGTGCGGTGTGATTGTGTGGGGGCTGATAAAATCTCGAAAGGCAAAATAACACGATGCCTACGCATTTGTTCAATGAACAATCGATCATCTTTAGTTTCATCAAAAAATAAAATATCAAAGCCAATAGCCTTGGGTTTATTGTCGGTATCAGCTAGATTTTTAAGTAGTTGCGCATAATTTAATCTTGAAATAGGCCAACCACCTAATTCATCAATTGTTCTATCGTCTATAGCGACAATTACAATATCATTGCTAGGCCTATCTTCAAATATCGACTGAATTTGATCATAAATACTACTACCGATTGGCTTTGTAATATTAGATACAATAATCAAGCTCATTAATACTAGCGTAAAACCAACCGCAATCAACCATTCTAATAAAAACTTCGACTGATAAGGATTCAAGGCTGGTTTGACGCCTAAATTTTCAAATGCGCTGGATTTCACGACCAAATAATATTGCTGCTTTAATTAACGACTAGCAAATCAAATACACCTTTTCTTTCAACGCTAGTATTGTCACCAACTTTATAACTCATTTGCCATTGATATTTACCAGCTGGCAAACTTTTCAGTAAAAACTGCTCCCTTTCGGTAGCAGATTGACCAGTTTTAATAATATTATGATAGACTTTAGTTATTTCATCGAACTTTTGTATGTTCATCGCAACATTTTTAAATCCACGCATATAAAAAGTGACATTACAACGATCTTTTTGCTGAGAAGATTCTGACTTACAAATAGCATACTCAGAGGGACTACCTTGTAGACCACTTTTAGTCAAAGCAGTCCATTGATAAAAAACTGCATTATTACTCAATTGATTTAACTCAATTTGAGCAATATCAACTAAGTGATCGTCTAAAATTTGACTAAATGTCGCATCTTGAGATTGACGTAAAATATGTTTATCGGCATTTTTATCAGCGTCGAATTTGATTATTATTGGCGATGTTAGATTCTGTTTTTCAATCGCTAGAAAATTAGGTGATAAGGGTAAGGTTTCGACTGCACCAGCTAAACCCTCTTCAGAAATGGGCACTCCTTGGTTCTCGATTAAAGACTCACTACGATCATTTGCATGACCTTTAGCCGCTACAACACCATTTTTAACCTCAACTTGACTGGTATTTTTTTGTTCATCAAAGCCAACTCGGAACTGGGTTCCCCTGACCCCAGCCAATGCTTTGGGAGTGTGAATTTCAAATGCTGCATCGCCTTTAGCACGTTTAACTACTTCCACATCAACACGGCCATTCATTAATTCAAAATCAACTTGAGGTGATTTTTCTATAGCACTAATTCGTAATGTTTTGAATTTTAATAACGTACCTGAAACCAAATTAATATTAGAACCATCTTCGAGTGTTACACCAATTTGACAGCCTACAGGTACTTTAATCACATCATCTTGATTCAATAGACCACCTATTTCAAGCTGTTTTGGATTATCATTAACCAAGAAAGCATTATTACAATTTAACTTTGATATAGTTGCGGTCGATGAGTTGTATTTTAACAAGTCTTTTGGTAATAAAATTTTTTCACCAACCGGAATTGCATTAGGGCTTTTCTTATTATTTAACTTTAATAATTTATTTAGAGCCTGTTCACCCTCTAAATACTTAGAAGCAATCACTGAAAGACTTTCATCTTTTTTAATTTCATAAATC
>JBJSYX010000170.1:0-7289 GCA_046090005.1 Methylomonas sp.
TTGCGAAGCTTGCGTTTGCAATCGCTGGAAAGCCGCCAACGTCGCCACCAACCACCTAAATTACCGTCACGCACCGAGTTGGGGTTGATTGTCGATAATTTAAAGGCGGTGCTATTCCCCAATCGCCTCGGCGTTCCGGGATTGACCGAGGAAAGCATTGATTATTTTGTGGGTCATACGCTCGATAAATCGCTCGGTCAGCTGCATAAACAGTTAGTCTTAGAGTTGAATTTTGCCGCAGAACAACAGCAATTAAGCATTGATGCCCATGATCAGGCCGCGCAATTAACCCGCCAATTTGCCGCGCATTTGCCGGAAATCAGACGCTTAATTGATACCGATATTCAAGCCGCTTACGAAGGCGATCCCGCTGCGCGTAGTTCTGATGAAGTATTGGTTTGTTATCCTGGTATCGTCGCGGTCATTCACCACCGTCTTGCCCACGTTTTGTATCAATTGGGCACGCCGTTAGTGGCGAGAATGATTGCTGAAATTGCTCATTCCAATACCGGTATCGATATTCATCCTGGGGCACAAATTGCCGATAGTTTTTTCATCGACCACGGCACGGGCGTAGTGATTGGTGAAACTGCGATTATTGGTCGCAATGTGCGTTTGTATCAGGCTGTAACCTTGGGCGCTAAACGCTTTGATAAAGATGACAATGGCATGTTGGTCAAAGGCAATGCTCGTCATCCTATCGTTGAAGATAATGTGGTGATTTATGCCGGCGCAACCATTTTAGGCCGGATTACCATCGGTCAAGGTTCAACGATTGGCGGTAATGTCTGGCTAACTCACAGCGTCTCGGAAAACAGTCACATTAGCCAAGCCCAAACTCGAAGTTAGCGTTTATCAATTCAACCTAGGTGGTTTTATGTTGCCAGACCCATGTACCTACATCATTTTTGGCGCCACCGGCAATTTAGCGCGACTGAAATTGTTACCGGGTTTTTATAATCTGGAAATCGATAACAAACTACCGCCGGAATGCTCTATTTTGGCGGTTGGGCGCAGGGCTTGGGATCAAAGCCGTTGGATTAGCGAAGTTCGCAGCATCTTGGAACAAAAAACCAAAACTACGCTGGACGAAACCGTATTTGAACGGTTTTGCCAGCGTTTGTTTTATCACCAAGGCGATATGGACAGCCCCGAATGCTATCAACAACTCGCCGCACGTCTAACCAACAATCCGCAGTTTTCTAAAAATATCGCTTTTTACCTAGCGATTAGCCCTGAAAGTTTTGGCCCAGTGATTGAGTTGCTCAGCCATGTTGATTTATTCAATCAAGCTTATGGCTGGCGGCGGGTGGTGATTGAAAAACCGTTTGGTTATGACTTGGAAAGCGCACAAGTGCTGCAAAAACGCATCCATCGTTATTTAGACGAATCGCAAATTTTCCGCATCGACCATTACCTTGGCAAAGGCATGGTGCAGAATGTGTTGGTGTTTCGTTTTGCCAATGTGATGTTCGAGCCGCTTTGGAATCGTAACGATATTGAGCACATTCAGATTACTCACGCCGAACAATTAGGCATCGGTACTCGTGGAAACTATTACGACAGCGCGGGGGCAATGCGCGACATGGTACAAAGTCATTTGTTGCAATTACTGACTTTGGTCACTATGGAGCCACCGGTTGCAATGGATGCCGAATCCTTGCGCGATGAAAAAGTCAAAGTGCTGAAATCAATTCGGCCGATTCACAAGTCAGCGGTTCACGCCCATGCTTTTCGCGGCCAATACAGCAAAGGCATGATTAACGGCGAAGTGGTCAATGGCTATTTGGACGAAGCTAATATTGCTGCGGATAGCGCAACTGAAACCTATGCTGCGCTGAAATTGTTTATTGATAACTGGCGCTGGCGAGGCGTGCCGTTTTATTTGCATACTGGTAAACGCATGGCTGCCAGTCAATCGACTATTTCCATTTGCTTTCGTCATCCACCTTTGCAGTTGTTTCATGGCACTGGCGTCAGCTGCATGACACCTAACTGGATATTGATGGGGATTCAACCCGATGAATCGATTCGCCTAGAAATGACGATTAAAGAAGCCGGCTTGGAAATGCGTACCCGCACCACCAGCTTGGACGCCAGTTTTCGATTACCGAATCAACGCGCGGTCGATGCTTATGAGGATTTATTGTTGGATGTGATGAAAGGCGATCATTCGCTGTTTTTGCGTTTTGATGAGGTGGAATACGCTTGGCGAATTATTGACCCAATATTGCAACATTGGGCCACCGAGCGTGATTATATAGCCACCTATCCCGCTGGCAGTTGGGGACCAGCGGAAAGCAGACGGCTATTTGAAAAAGAAGGCCAGTTCTGGCGCACTTCAATGCTGCCAGAATGTGAGATTTAGACAACATGCTCACGAATCTGTTTTTCATCTTCATCCACCAAATTTTTATCCAGTGAAGTGCTAATCAATTCTTGAATATGGTCGTTAAGAATTTGCCTTAACACACCTAAAAAAAACGGGGGGGCAATCAAAATCAGCTTTTGGTACAGGTGATTTACCCGACCGTACTCCAGCTTTGCCTCAATTTGTCGGGCAAATACCTCGGCTTCATGTTGCTTTAAATCGGTCGGTGCTTCAAAAGTATGATCGCCTTCGCCATGACCGCCGGCAATTCCGCCTTGTCGGTCGCTTAATTCATCTCGCCCCGTCATCCGGCCTTCTTCATGCACCATGCCTTCAAATTCTTGCATTGGTTCAATTCGGCTTCGCAATAAGAAAAATCGTGCTCTGCTTCTATCGGCTACTACTACCCAAGTGTTACGCATAAATTCTCCTGTTAATAATGATAACGACACCCGCCTATTTAACAAGATAATCAAGCACAATATTTATATTTAAATCACATTAATTGATTTTTGAAAATCAAGATAAGTGGTAGTAATTGAAAAAACGTAGGATATTATAGGTTTTGAGTGGTTGGGTATTTTTATTTATCAGTAAATTATAAAAACCAAATCCAAAGACAGAAAAAAATAATCCGGTTTTATTTTTTATAGAATTAAAAACGGCTTTAATCCAAAGTCCGTTGTTATGAGTAATTTTAATGAAAAAAAGGAAACTGAAAATGAATAATTTAACGCCATTTGTTAGTCACAGTTTATTCGACGAACTATTTCGCGATACTAATCCGTCGTATTTTATCAAGCCATTACACGGAGAGCCTTTGCCGAGCCAACTTAGAATTGATGTCAAAGAAACGCCCGCTGAGTTTACGGTTAAAGCCGATATTCCGGGGGCTAGTAAGGACAATATCAATGTCGATATTGATGGCAGTGTCGTTAGTATTCGTGCTCATATTGATCAAGTCGATAGTGAGTGTAAAGATGAGAAAATACTAAGAACTGAGCGTTACTACGGTGAAATTTCTAGGAGCTTTCAGTTGGCTAATGAGATTGATGAACAAGCCAGCAAAGCACATTATGAAAATGGTGTTTTGACGTTGAATTTAGCTAAATTGCAGAAAAAAACTGGCAAGCGAATTGAAATTGCTTAATTAATACAAGGTTGGGTATGGCGATGCCATAACCCAACTACAATCTAAAGATTAGGCGCTAGCCTTTTTAAGAATGGCGTAGAGCTGATCTTTCAATAAAAGTTTCTCTTTCTTTAAATCTTCAATTTCTTCAGGCGTTGCGTTTTCAATATGCGCCTCAAGATTTTTAATTTTCTGATCTAATTCATTATGTTTATCAAACAACTTAACAAAATGATGATCGCTAGTTTTTAATTCTGAAATTAGGTCACGATATTCTGGGAACATAAAATTTTTCTTCCAAAAAAAACTCAGAAAACCACTTATCTCAATGTTGATAAGTGGCTACTCGGCCAATGAGTTTTCTCAAACTTCATTAAGCTTGCCTCCATCATACGCAAGCCTTATAAATCCTGCAATTGTTTGTGGTAATTGCAGCTTACTCGGTGGTGTTGGCAATGATTTTATGTATCCGTTTGGCGCTAATCGCGATGATAATCAAAATAAACGGAATCGATACGCCTTCAACAATTTCAGGATTAATTTCCCAACCAAAGCCATGTAAAGCCTCGGCAATTTTGCCGACTAGACTGGCGGCGTAGTAGGTAATTGCCACCATTGAAATGCTTTCTACCATTTGTTGCATCCGCAATTGCATCTTCGCCCGTAAATCCATTGATGACAGTAAGGCTTGGTTTTGACGTTCAATCAGAATATCAACTTTAGTGCGTAATAACTGACTAGCGTTACTGACCCGTTCCGAAATCAGCGTAAAGCGATGTGATGTTGAATTACAGGTATTCATCGCCGGTTCTAAGCGGCGTTTGGTAAATTCGCCCATAGTTTGAATCCCCTGAATCCGCATTTCTCGTAAATCTTCCAGACGCTGTCCCACTAATTGATAGTAAGCGCTGGCCGCAGCAAAGCGGAAATGATGAGTAGAAATATGATTTTCGACTTCTGCGGCCAACGCGGTTAATTCATCCAGCAATTTGGCATCATCATTATCCGGCTGAGTCATTGAATTAGTGATGGTGTAAAGCTGACGATCGGCTTTTTTAAGCTCGGGATACAGCTTGCGGGCAATCGGGAATGCTAATAGCGCCATTACCCGATAAATTTCAATGTCAAACAAACGATGTAATAAACGGCCAGCCTGCGCGGTTTTTAAGGTATGGTTAATCACTAAAAAACGGCTGAAACCATCACCATGAATCCGAAAGTCGGTGAAAACCGACGCCGCACCACCACTGACTTTAGAACCAACAATCGGATTATTGGAGAAATAAGTTGATAATGGTGATAGATCCATTTCATCGCTGTAATTAATCTCCGCTGCAGATACCACGCTGGCATGAGCAGCGACAATCACTTTCCCATTGATTTGCGATAACCAATCAACCGGCACTTTTTTCAAAGCCGGTTCTGAAAATGGCGCTTCGGTAGCATCATAAGCATAAAAGGTATAAGCACTAAATTCGCCGTGCTGCTCCCAACTCATCTGGAATGAATCGAACTGGGCGCTGAAGTGGTCGGCATCAAAATCAGGTGGCATCGTGGCGAATCTTTCACACAATGCAATCAAATGTTGACGTTCAAGGGTTTTTTCTTCACTGCTTAATGACAAGGCTAAATAACTGGCCCGCACCGGCAAACTTAGGATTGACGGGGCTCTAGCATGGACTTCGTTATGTAAAACAAAGCGTTGCGGATGATTTTGGGGAATTGGGAATAAAGTAGTCACGGCTATTTTGATAAAAGTTGTTGGTAAGCGTTTAAGCTAAAACTAACAGCATTTTACCGAACATCGCGGGGTTGGATTTCTTTTCTTAGCGATAATTTTCGGCGTTATCGGCAACCCTAAACAAGACCTGATTTAAGAATGCAGTGTTATTTTCAAGTTTTAATAAATAGTGTTGTTAACTGTATTTGAAGTAAGCCAACGATTTATTCTTATCTGGCTAAAGGACAATTAGCCCTAGGCCCGATGATGCATCATTAATAGCTAGAGGCAATCTATAGATGGCTCATCGCTGCGGCTTTACACAAAATTCAGGACACCCTCCGAGTCTTTGTTATTGACGTTCGCCTTTCTTTGATCTTCTGGTGGTAGCAAGTAAGCCTATGCGAGAGCTTTATCAAATTCATTTGCCAAAGCCAGTTTAAGCGCTAGCAACACAAGCGCGAATTAAGACAGCAAGCGCCACATATCGGCTATAGTAGGCAGACGGCTCAAACAGATGGGCTTTGCTTATGATGAAAAAACCAACCGATGACCTATGCCTTTCAAACCAAAAGTTATTTTCCTGATTCTTCTATTGTCAGCACTTTTCACTATCCATTATTGGTGGAAATTAGGACGACCCATCGATTTGGTTGAAGCGCCGGTTGAAAAACTCAATTGTGTTTCTTATTCGCCTTTTCACAAAGCAGGGCAAACACCATTAGATAGTCGGCTAACGATTAGCAAACAACAAATTGAAGCGGATCTTAATCAACTATCAAAACAATTCGCTTGTGTGCGGACGTATTCTGTCAGTCAAGGTCTTGCCGAAGTTCCGCAGATTGCTAAGCAATTAGATATGCGAGTTTTACTCGGTATTTGGATAGGTCGAAATCCAGTCGATAACGAAAAAGAGTTGGCGATTGGTGCCGATTTAGCACGCGAATATCCTGAGACGGTGAGTGCTTTGATTATTGGTAACGAAGTATTGATGCGCCGCGAGCAAACGCCCAGCAACATGCGTCAATACTTGATGGAAATGAAAACCCGTGCGCCCAGTGTCGCAATAAGCTATGCAGATAGCTGGGATTTTTGGCTCCGTTACCAAAATGAGTTGTTAGATGTTGTGTCATTTGCAACCGTGCATATCCTGCCTTTTTGGGATGACGATACTGTCGCTGTGTCAGAAGCCGCTGAATATGTGGGTAACACCTATCGCCGTATTCAAGAAGCATTCAACGGCAAACCGATACTGATAGGCGAAACCGGCTGGCCAAGTTACGGTCGTCAGCGTCAAGATGCCGCATCGTCACAGATTAATCAGGCTCGTTTTATCCGCGAATTTTCGGTTATTGCTAAGCAGCAAAACATTCCCTACAACATTATTGAGGCTTTTGATCAGCCTTGGAAGCGCCATTCTGAAGGTGCTGTGGGCGGTTATTGGGGAATGTTTTCAGAAGATGGTACAGCAAAGTTTTCTTTAAAGGGTGCCGTTGCTGAGGCTCCTCAATGGCAAGCGATTGCCGTCTTTACCTGTCTTTTACTGTTTACGTTATTACTGATCAATCATAAAGCTAACCCGTTCTCAGATTTAACAACCACCCTGATTTTGGCGATTGCCAGCATTTCCGGCGGTGGTGCTAGTGTGAGTTATTGGCGAGATATGTTGATGACCAACCGCACTTGGTTGGAGTGGACATACTCAGGTCTCTATGCCTTATCGTTGATTGGCGTTATTTTCTTATCCAGTCGCTACTTTGTTGCTTGGTTTAGTAAAAATCAGCTGCCGGCTTCGGTTTCCCAACCGCATCAATTGATGATACTGAATGTCACAACCCTCAGAGATATGGATAATTGGCAAAGCATTCTGCGTCAATTGTTCTTATTGGGCGCAACGATTGCCTGTATCTTATTAGTTTTTGATTTACGGAATCGCGATTATCCCTTGGCGTTATTTGCGGTGCCGTCGCTGAGCTTTGCTGTGTTGGCTTGGATTAAAGCGAAACATGATGCTTGTTTGGAGGAGATTGTGATGGCCGCTTGGATAGCGATTGCCGGCTTATGGC
>JBJSYX010000171.1:0-2991 GCA_046090005.1 Methylomonas sp.
GCTATTTGTTTATTTACAATATGGCGTTTTGTGGATGCTTTGTTTCTTTAGGAGCAATAATGCTGACATCAAGTTGTCATATTGAGCTGATAATCGGTTAGGCAAGGCTGGCTAGTAAGGTTTCAGTGTGATGTTTTGGTAACTTGACGCGAGTGATGACGGTATCTGAAAACTCTTGGGCAATAATGCTGCCGTCGAGCTTTTTTAAATGATATTCCAGTGCTTGCAGTTGATTGTAGTTAAGGTGGAGTTTTAGCTCAGCCATTTCAATATGCTCAACAATCTCAGCACAATCAATCACTTGCTTAGCCAAATTGCTATAAGCGCGAGTCAAACCACCCGCGCCCAGTTTTACGCCGCCAAAGTAGCGAATCACCGCCACTACCAAGTTAATTAACTGCTTACCTTCCAAATGCTGAAAAATCGGTTTGCCAGCCGTGCCACTCGGTTCGCCGGCATCGTTAAATCGGCAAATTAAACCATCCGGCGATTGCACTCGATAAGCGTAAACGATATGACTGGCATTGGGATGTTGCAGATGCAGTTGCCTAATAAACAACAAGGCTTCTTGCTCATTGCTACAAGGGCTGATGTGGCCGATAAAACGCGACTTTTTAATCAGCTCTTCGGTTTCGCAAGCTTTGACAACAATTTTCACAAATCACTTAGATTTTCAATTTACTGAAACGGGCGTTGTAATCTTCCAGTTTTAAGGCACCGCTGACCCCTTCGCGCTGATGTGAAGCGGAGAAAAAGTAAGTGCGCGGTAATTCGCTATACCAGCTTGGGTCGATTTCGTAACGTAATTTTTGCGCATTATCGTTGGCAAATACCCAGTTTTCGACATCGGCTAAATGGTATTTTTCCATTAACTTTTGAATATCACCGCTCGTTGATTGCTCATCGGTTGAAAGCATGACAATTTTTAGCTCAGGACGATTTTTGTGAATGCTGCTCAACAATTCCATATCTTTAATACAAGTTGAACAATCCAATGACCAAATCACCAACATAAAGGCTTGATTGTTTTTCTCGGTCAAAATTTGCTGATAACTGCCAGTATCAAAGCCTCTAATCGCTTTGGTTTCGGCAAAGCTGAGTTGGCTGGCGATTACTAATAAAGCGGCGCTTAAAATACGAGTCATGTTCATCTGAAAACCTCGGTTACAAAAGGCTGTTAATAGCCGGAAAATGTTGGCGTAAATGCTGTCTAAATTGCTCAATTTGCTCAGCATCGTTACGCTGTTGACGATCAATATTAACCGCAATATCAGCGATCACTTGCATTGGCGATGCTGATAAAAATACTAAACGGTCGGCTAAGGCAATCGCTTCTCGCAAATCGTGCGTCACGAACAGTACCGTATGTGGCCGTTGCAACCAAAGATTTTGCAACGAATTTCTAATCTGTCGAGCAGTCGGTGCGTCCAGCGATACAAACGGTTCATCCATCAACAAAATATCGGGATTAATCGCAAAGGCACGAATAATCGACACTCGGCGCTGCATTCCAAGCGATAAACGCTGCGGATAAACGTTTTGCACATCGGCTAATTGCATTTCTGCCAACAAACTATCGATTAACTGAGTCGGCGGTTTTTGTTCAAACACCAGCTCGATATTCTCGCGCACCGTATGCCAAGGCAATAAGCGCGGATTTTGGAATACATAACCAATCAGCGGGTTTCTTGCTTGTTCAGTTAAAGCAATTTGACCTTGAAACTGTGAATCAAGCCCGGCAATGATATTTAACAAAGTGGTTTTGCCACAGCCGGAAGGCCCGACTAAACAAACAAATTGATTCGGTTCTATTTTGAGTTGCAAATCGGCAATCGCACAATGCTGCCGGCCATCGGCATTAAAGGTTTTATTAGCAATATTGATATGAATACTACTCATCGCCGCCACCGTTGGGCTTTTTTATCCAAAGGTTTCAATAACAGCATTTCAATCAACTGAATTACCGCCACAAATGCCACCGTATAAGCCAGCAGACTGGCAACATCAAATAATTGGAAAAACAAGTGCAATTGATAGCCCATGCCATTACTGCGCCCCAATAATTCAACTACCAAAATAATCTTCCAGATTAGCGCTAAACCAGAGCGAGTCGCCGCCATCACAAACGGATGCAATTGTGGCCAAATGACATGGACAAAGGTTTTGCGACGACTAAAACGATAACTTTGCGACATTTCCAGCAAGTCTTGATTTAAGGCGCGAGTGCCTTCACGAATCGTGACAATCACATTCGGCAGTTTATTAATCACCACCGCCAAAATCGCCGCCCATTCAATCAAACCAAACCAGACATAGCAAAGAATAATCGTCACTAAAGCCGGTACATTTAAAAAAATCACCAGCCAGTTGTCGAAAAAAACATCGAGGGTTTTATGTCTACCCAATAACACGCCAATCCCACAGCCCAACAACATAGCGATGGTAAAACTGCTAATCAAACGCAATAAAGTCGCTCCCAAATGATAGGGCAGTTCACCAGACACTATCGCTTGCCACAACACAGTCGCGACTTTAATCGGTGTTGGTAAAGTATTGCTATGTAACAGCGTGGCCGCCAATTGCCACAGCGCCACTAGCAGCAATAAAGATAACGCTGCTAGGGTTTGAGGATGACGCAG
The DNA here is from genome assembly GCA_046090005.1 of Methylomonas sp. Classification (GTDB taxonomy): domain Bacteria; phylum Pseudomonadota; class Gammaproteobacteria; order Methylococcales; family Methylomonadaceae; genus Methylomonas. The sequence continues at coordinate 2,640 of JBJSYX010000171.1, forward strand.
AAACCGACTGAACATTAATCAGCCGACCAAAAAGTACCTGCTTGCAGTTGTCCGCTTTTGCCGGTCAGTTTGTTATCCCCCAGTTTGCTTAAAAAACCATACACGGTTTCAGCGGCCTTTTGATTTGCCACGCCCCAGTCAGCAACGCGACCTTGGCAATAACGCTGTCTAATCAATTGTTGACTGGCTGGATCGTCGGTCTCAGTTAAAGCGAGAATTTGCTGCCAAGCCGTATCTTCGTTGCACAATTTGTCACGGGCGATATGTGTGGTGGTTAAGAACTGTTGTAATGCCGCTTTATGATGATTAGCCCAGCTTTGTTTAAACACATAACCCAAGCTAGGCACTGATG
>JBJSYX010000172.1:0-3777 GCA_046090005.1 Methylomonas sp.
TACGCATCAACCATTTAGACCCTTTACCGTCGCAACCCAAGTTACGCGTATTAAAGATATTGGCACTATCTTTAATGTTCGCCAGCGTCCAGAAGGTGGGGCAATTTCGGTTTTAGAAGGCGAAGTGGAATTACTCAGCAATAATCACTGGTCGGGCGAAAGATTAAGCGCAGGATTTGCCAGACGCATTAATAAAAACGGCGAATTACTCGCGATTGAAAAATCCAATCCAAACATTGCAAGCAACTGGACTCGCGGTCGCTTGATGTTTAATCACACGCCATTGACCGAAGTGGTCGCCGAGCTCGAACGCCATCACCCGATTCATTTTGTATTCACCAATCCCCGTTTAGCCAAACAAACCTTAAGCGGCAACTTTGACGTCAGCGACTTAAATCCGTTTCTACAAGCCTTAGAACAGATATTGCCGATCAAAGTCAGCTATAGAAAGCAAGAAATTAGAATCTCTTCTAATTGATAGCCTATCACTTCGTTATTCCTGCGAAGGCGGTGATCTAGGTGAATACCTTCGATGTCTGGATTCCCGCTTTCGCGGGAATGACGATAATTTCTACACACCCCGATCTTAATTTCAAAATAATTTGTCCAGTTTCGCTCTCCTATTGCGTTTACAGAGTTAGGTAGGCAACAAGCCTAACCCAATTATATTCACAGGAGATATGAATAATGACAGGCAAATTTCCGCATCGTTATAAAAAACTACCGCTACTTTCATTACTGTTAGTGACTGGTTTTGATGCACTAGCGGCTGACAATGCAGCTATCAGTTTAGACATTCCCAGCCAATTACTATCGGAAACCCTAGATCAATTAGCAAAAACGGCTAACACCAAATTGATCTATGCCGATAGCAGCTTGAAAGGCTTGCGTTCCGAAGCGTTAAAAGGCCAATTTACCGTCCAACAAGCCTTAGATCGTTTATTGCTAAAAAACGGCCTTGAATATCAGCAAACCGGTGACGGCGTAATTGCGATCAAAAAAGCTACCGCTCAAAACAACACTAGCAAAGATAATTCGGTCTTTGAGTTAGGCGCGGTTATGGTTTCTGATAGTGAGAAAAACGGCAAATTATCCAGCCGTGACATTGCTACTTCGGTCGATGTGATGCACGCCGATAAAATTCAAGACCAAAACGTATTGAATGCTTATGACTTATTCCACCGGATGCCAGGCGTACAAATCACCCAGTTTGGCCAAGGCACCACCACCGGTAAATTATCGTTTCGTGGCTTTAATGGCGAAGGGCGAGTCAATGCGGTTAAATTGTTAATTGATGGCATTCCGAGCAACACCAACGATGGCAATATGCCGTTTATTGATGCACTGTTTCCATTGGACATTGAATCAATCGAAGTCGTCAAAGGCACTAATGATCCGCGTTACGGCCTGCATAACATTGCCGGTAACGCTAATATCACTACCTCAACCGGCGGCAACTATGTAAAAGGCCGTGTCAGTTACGGCAGCTATAACACTCACGACGTTCAATCTGGGCTTGGCTACGAAAAAGACGGTTTTTCACAAAACTACGCTATTTCTTACCGCGCCAGCGATGGTTACCGTGACCACAGTCAATCCGATAAAAACAGCTTTTCTGGTAAATGGGCTTTTACACCTGACAATGACAAATATAAATTGGGCTTGAATGTCCGCTGGAGTGAAGCTGGTGCTCAAGAACCTGGCTATCTGACTTATCAAGAGCAACTTGCCAGCTCGACACAATCAATGGCGAGAAATGCGACCGATGGTAGCAAACGTCAAGTCGGCCAAGTGAGTGCAAATTTTGATGTGCATTTAAGCGACACCTTATTCTGGTCGAACAAGGCTTATAGCAACACCTATAAGGATCAGCGTTTTGTTCGATTTGATCCTTGCTGCCAGCAAGCTGAACGTGATCGGGATGAAACTCAATATGGTGCTATTACTTCTTTGACCTACCATCCCGTTGTCAGGTGGCTAAATGACTTTTCGGTTGAATCTGGTTTTGATTTTCAACAACAAGACAATCAATATCAACAATATAGAACGGTTGATACTATTCGGATGAAATCGAGTGGTTTAAACCCAACTTCACCATCAAATTACATAAGAAATGACGAGTCTTGGAATTTTTTAAATTACGGCGGTTATATTCAAGCAGTTATTAAACCGACCAGTTGGTTAAAAATAACACCGGGTTACCGTGCCGATAGAATTGATGGCGATAACTTGATTAATAACAAACCTGGCGCTGCAATCACTAGCAATCCTGTCAATAACTATGGCACGATTTCTCAACCCAAAATTGGAGCAGTTATAACCCCTATTGATGGCTATAACCTTTATGGAAACTGGGGCCGATCTTTTCAGGTTGGTCTAGGCAGCGCGACCTATAAAAATCCTGTTGCATCTAATATGGCACCTTCGATTAATGATGGCTGGGAAGTCGGGGTAAAACTGAAACCGATTGATTGGGCCGAAGGACGAATTGCGTATTGGAAACAAGATGCTTCCAATGAAATGAGTCGTAACCTAACCTCAAGTGACACTACCTATTTAGGTGCTACTACTCGACAAGGCGTTGATGTCGAAGTAAAAATCAATCCAACGGATAAAGTGAGCCTATGGTCAGCTTATTCTTTACAAGAAGCAAAAATTGCTAAATCGGGTCTTTATAATCCAGATCCAAACTCCCCTTCTTATTACACCTACAGCGTGGGTAAACAAATCGTAAATACCCCAGACTATTTGTTTTCGGCTGGAATTGATTACCAAATAACACCCGCATTACGTTCATCACTGTGGACAACCGGACAAGGTAATTATTTTGTAGATCAAGCTAACGCTCTAGGAAAATATGGTGATTACTCGCTTCTCAATCTTGACTTAGGCTATCAAGTTAACAAACATGTTGATTTACAATTCCAAGCTAAAAACCTAGCGAATACACATCGTGAATATGTTTGGTACGACGCAACCTTTGGCACGAGTCACTCACCACTATACTCACCAGCTGACGGCATTGCTTTTTATGGCGCCGTTAACGTCAAATACGATTTCTAATCGCTTATATCTAGGATAAAAATGGTAACGGCCAGCAAAAAACTCACCCTACGCCAGTTTTGGCTGGCCGTTCATCTTTATTTAGGCTTATGGTTAGGCTTAGTGATGTCGGTTATCGGCATCACAGGCAGCCTGTTAGTGTTTTACATTGAATTAGACCAATGGCTTAATCCTGAGTTGATCATTAGCGAAAACACTCAACCTCGCCAATCTTATCAAGCCTTATGGCAAAGCTTACAAGCCAGCGAACCTAATCGGTTACACGCGTGGCGGCTAGAAATACCCGACGATAGCGCCAGTCCAATTACCGCTCGCTACTACAAACCCGAAGAAACCGAACACCACGGCTTTGCGCCGATGATGATAGCGCTCAATCCCTATACGGCAGAAATCATCAACAAACGCTTTTGGGGACAATATCTAATTACTTGGATTTACGATTTACATTACACCTTATTATTAGATACGACTGGCAAGCTGATCATGGCCCTCCTTGGCTTATTACTGACAGTTTCCTTATTAACTGGTGCTTACCTGTGGTGGCCGCCGCTGCATAAATTAAAAGCCGCATTGACCATTAAACGCGCCAGCAGCCGGCAACGCTTCAATTACGATTTACACAAAGTAGCGGGGATTTATCCTTTACTGATGATGCTGATGCTGGCTCTGACCGGTATTGCTTTGGAAGTACCTCACTACGTTAATCCCGCCATC
>JBJSYX010000173.1:0-4906 GCA_046090005.1 Methylomonas sp.
CCGATTTACAGCGGGTGCTAATGAATTGCGTCGTGCCGGTCATCACATTAGTGATTTGATTTATGAAAAATTAACAGGTCGTAAAGGTTCGTTTAACACTCGTATAGCTTATGTTACTAGTTCGCAAAGAGCTAATGGTAAGCAATATATGTTGCAAGTAGCTGATGCAGATGGTTTTAATCCTAGAACAATTGCCGAATCACCAGAGCCTATTATGGCGCCAGCTTGGTCTCCAGATGGTTCAAAAATTGCTTATGTATCGTTTCACACCAAACGCTCTGAGATTTTTATCCAAACGTTGGCAACTGGTCAGCGTGAAAGTGTTTCTGCTTATCACGGTATCAATGGTGCGCCAGCGTTCTCACCAGATGGTGGTCGTTTAGCGATTACCTTGTCTAAAGATGGTAGTCCAGATGTTTACGTATTAAATCTGGCTAATCGTGGCTTAACTCGATTAACCAATGGTATGTCGATTGATACCGAGCCATCATGGTCACCCGATGGTAATAATATCGTTTTCACCTCTGATCAAGGTGGCAAACCGCAGTTATATGTCGTGTCTAGTTCTGGCGGTAAAGCCACTCGAATTACTTTCCAAGGCGACTATAATGCGCGCGGACGTTTTTCTGCTGATGGCAGAAGTTTAGCCATGGTTACCGGTAATGGCGGTGATTATCGTATTGCTGTGATGGATATGGCTTCTAAAACTGTCAATGTTTTGACCAGCGGTCGTTTAGATGAGTCTCCTAGTTTTTCACCGAATGGTAGTATGGTGCTTTATTCTGCTAGTCGAGGTGGTAAAGCTACGTTGTCTGCAGTTTCAACTGATGGTGCAATGGAACAAAAACTTGCCTTTGAAAGTGGGGATGTTCGTGAACCGGTTTGGGCCCCCTAAAAATAAGATAGAATGCTTAAGGATTTATAATTTTTAACTTTATGTGTGGAGAAGGGTTAATGAAACGCAAAAAATATTTGGTTTTAGCAATGGCTGCGGTTTTAACTGTTGGTTGTAGTTCTGATGAAAAAGAAGGCTTGGCAGACGGTACTCAAGGTACTGACGCATCAACTAGCGGTTACAGCGATGGCTCTATGTCGGGTAGCCAATTTGGTTCAGGCAATGGCTTCGGTTCAGGCAGTGGCTCACATTTAGGTCCCGAGTTCAGCGATCCAAACAATCCATTGTCAAAACAAGTTATTTATTTTGAATTAGATAGCAGCCAAGTTAAACAAGACTATGTGTCTGTCGTCGCCGCTCATGCGCGTTATTTGGCTTCACATCCAAATCAACGTGTTATTTTGGCTGGTAATGCTGATGAGCGTGGTTCAAGCGAGTACAACATTGCTTTGGGTGAACAACGTGCAAAATCAGTAGAAAGAATGATGAGATCACAAGGTGTAGGAGCTAATCAATTAGAAATCGTTAGTTATGGCGAAGAGAAGCCAGCTGTATCAGGCCATAATGAAACAGCATGGCAACAAAATCGTCGCGTGGAAGTAGGCTATCAATGAGAAAAAATGCACTTTTGACTTTATGTGTTAGTGGTCTATTGATTTCAACTAATGCATTATCTGCCAATAATTACAGTGATGTTAATCCACAGCAAATGTCGGTGCAGACTGATAATGCTATGTTTGATTTGCTGGCGAGAGTTGAGCAGTTGCAAGCAGAAGTGCAGCAATTGAGAGGGATGGTTGAAGAGCAATCGCAAACCATCGCTGATCTCGAAAGAAAGCAAAAAAATATGTACGCCGATTTGGATGGGCGGGTGCAGTCTTTAGCGACACCAGCACCTGTTCAGCCACAAGTAGCGCCGGCACAACCAACGGTTTCAGCGGCTCCTGCAACTCAAGCATCTGTGACTCCAACTGCACCGCCTACTTCGGTCCCTAATGCGGTTTCCGCACAAAATGTGGCTTTAGGTACAGAAAAAGACCGTTATCAACAAGCTTATGACAGCTTACGCAATGGTCATAATGCCCAAGCTGTGAAAATGTTTGAAACTTTATTGGCGGATTATCCAGCAGGCGAATATGCGGATAATGCCCAATATTGGTTGGCAGAAGCCTATAAAGTGAATCGCGAAATTGATAAATCCCGAGTTGCTTTTACTAAAGTGGTTATTCAATATCCCAATAGCGCAAAAGTACCTGATGCTTTATTGAAATTAGGTTATATCGAAGCTGATATGCAAAACTCTGTCAAAGCCCGCGAGTATTTGTTAAGAGTGACTAATAATTATCCAAATTCACCCGCAGCTCATCTTGCCGCCAAAAAACTGGCGCAAATGCCATAGATGATCTGAATGGATCAAACATTACGTATTTCAGAAATTTTTTATTCACTGCAAGGTGAAACCAATACGGTTGGTATTCCAACAGTATTTGTTCGTCTGACCGGCTGTCCATTACGCTGTTCATATTGCGATACTGAATATGCTTTTACTGGGGGTGAAAAATTCAGCCAAGCGCAAATTATCAGTAAAATCCAAGCTTTTAATTGTCAATATGTAACGATTACTGGTGGTGAGCCTTTAGCGCAGCCTGGTTGTAATGCTTTGATGGTTAAATTATTGGATTTGGAGTTTTCAGTTTCTTTAGAAACCAGTGGCGCATTGGATGTATCGGTTGTTGATCCGCGAGTAGTTAAAGTGATGGACTTAAAAACGCCGAGCTCTGGTGAGATTCTGCGCAATCGCTATGCCAATATCGAGTATCTTAATTCACAAGACCAAGTGAAGTTTGTCATTGCCGATGATGTCGATTATCAATGGTCAAAACAGCAAGTCATTGATTATCAATTACTTGATCGTTGCCAAGTCTTATTTTCACCTGTGATGGGTGTCATGCCAGCTGTTGAGTTAGCAGAGAAAATTCTCGCTGACCAATTAGCGGTTCGTTTTCAAATTCAACTGCATAAATATCTTTGGAATGATGCTCGAGGAAAATAATCAAGCTAAATCCGCCGTGATTTTGTTATCAGGTGGTTTGGATTCTATTACGGTGTTGGCGTTAGCTAAACAACAGGGTTATTCATGTTATGCCTTAAGTTTTGATTACGGCCAGCGTCATAATGCCGAGCTTGAAGCAGCGAAGAAAATTGCTCAGCATTATCAAGTCATTGAACACAAAGTCATCAAATTGGGTCTCGATAGCATCGGTGGCTCTGCATTAACCGATCAAAACATTGAGGTGCCGACATCGCCGCAATTGGGGATTCCGGTCACTTATGTGCCAGCTCGTAATACGATTTTTCTATCGTTTGCTTTAGGCTGGGCAGAAGTGCTAGACGCTCATGATGTGTTTATTGGCGTTAATGCGGTGGATTATTCCGGTTATCCCGATTGTCGGCCTGAGTTTATCAATGCCTTTCAAGATATGGCGAATTTGGCCACTAAAGCGGGTGTTGAAGGTCATAAAATTAAGATTCATGCACCATTAATCACGCTCAGTAAATCAGAAATTATCAAACAAGGTCTGGAGTTAGGGGTTGATTACGCGCAAACCGTTTCTTGTTATTCAGCCGATGAGCAGGGTAGAGCCTGTGGTCATTGCGATGCTTGTCGCTTACGGGCCGCGGGTTTTGCAGGTTTAGGTGTTGCAGATGCAACGCTTTATCAAGCGTAAAGTCATGGCTAAACAAGCATTTGGCATTAATAAAGTTTATAATTGGATTAAAACTAGCCCCTGTCGCAAGATAGGGGTTTTTTGTTATAAGGGTATTTGAGGTATCTCACCAAGCATGGCGCAAAAACTGTATATACAAACTAACGGCTGTCAAATGAACGAGTACGATTCCGACAAAATGCGGGATGTACTGATTGCTTCGCATGGCATGGAATTAACCGATATACCCGAACAGGCGGATGTTTTATTGTTAAATACCTGTTCGATTCGTGAAAAAGCCCAAGAAAAAGTCTTTTCTGCTGTTGGTCGCTGGAAAAAAATCAAAGATAAACGCCCTGACGTCATTATTGGTGTGGGCGGTTGTGTTGCTAGTCAAGAAGGTGCTGCATTACAAAAACGTGCTCCCTGTGTTGATATTGTTTTCGGTCCGCAAACTTTGCATCGCTTGCCAGAGTTGCTTGATAAAGCGCGCAGTAGCAATAAAGGCGTAGTTGATATTTCTTTCCCTGAAATTGAGAAATTTGATGCTTTGCCTGAGCCAAGAGCAGAAGGGCCGAAAGCTTATGTTTCAGTGATGGAAGGCTGTAGTAAATATTGCACTTACTGCGTGGTACCTTACACACGGGGTGAAGAAGTTAGTCGTCCTTTAAATGATGTCATTGCTGAAATTAACAGTCTTGCTAAGCAAGGTGTTCGTGAAATTAACTTACTCGGCCAAAACGTCAATGCTTATCGCGGCGAAATGGAAGATGGTGAGCTTGCCAATTTTGCTTTACTGCTACATTTCGTAGCAGCGGTTGATGGTATTGATCGAATTCGCTTTACCACCTCGCATCCTTTGGAATTTACTGATGACATTATCGAAGCCTTTGCCGAAATTCCACAATTAGTTAATCACTTACATTTACCTGTGCAAAGTGGTAGCAATCGGATTTTGGCAGAAATGAAACGCGGTCATAAGCGTGAAGATTATCTGGAAATCATGCGTAAAATCAAAGCAGTGCGTCCCGGTATCAGTTTATCGTCTGATTTTATTATTGGTTTCCCCGGTGAAACTGAGCAGGATTTTGAAGACACCATGGCCTTGATTGAAGAAGTCGGTTACGACTTTTCTTACAGCTTTATCTTCAGTCCAAGACCGGGCACACCTGCTGCTAATTTTCCAGATGATGTCAGTATCGAAGTGAAAGAACAACGCCTAAAACGTCTGCAGACTCGCTTAAACGAAATGACGATGGCGATTTCCGAGGCTATGATAGGCACTGTGCAAACTGTGTTGGTT